>JAJXRJ010000038.1:0-8666 GCA_021629085.1 Oscillospiraceae bacterium
ATCTGTGATGTTTAGGGAAACTAAACAAAAAATTTACTATTAAATACAAATTAAATATTTGGGCGGGGGATATGCCGCTTTGGAAACGGAGTTTTTTGTATGGAAATCGGCAGTAAAATTAAACGGCTGCGGATAAAAAATAATCTAACCCAGGAAGAGCTAGCCGATCGATGCGAGCTTTCGAAAGGGTTTATTTCGCAAATAGAGCGGGATTTGGCGTCTCCGTCCATCTCCACGCTGTACGATATTTTGCAGTGCCTGGGTACCGACTTAAAAACCTTTTTTAACGACGAAGTGGACGACGAGGTGGTATTTAGGGCAGAAGATGTGTTTGTCAAGGAAAACAAGGAAGAGCAAACCATTATCAACTGGATCGTGCCAAATTCGCAAAAAAACGCCATGGAGCCCATCATTATTGAAATTATGCCCGGCGGGGCGTCCTATGTGGACACGCCGCACGAGGGTGAGGAATTTGGGTATGTGCTTTCCGGTACGGTACGGCTTTGCATTGGGCAAAAGGAATATAAAGTGAAAAAAAACGAGAGCTTTTACTATCGGCCCAACCAGCCGCATTTTTTAAAAAACACCGGCAAAACCAAGGCGGCAGTTTTGTGGGTCTCAACGCCGCCGAATTTTTAACCGCGTTTGGAGGGAGTTTGTTGGCGCAGCATTTAATTGAACTAAAAGATATCAGCAAGCATTTTGGGGAGACGGAGGCGTTAAGCCACATCCATTTAAACGTGGCGCAAAATGAATTTGTGACGCTTTTGGGCCCGTCTGGATGCGGAAAATCCACTTTGCTTCGCATTATTGGTGGGTTTGAAAATCCAACCGCGGGCACCGCACTGTTTGAGGGAAAAGACCTCTTAAGCATTCCGGCGTATAAACGAAAAGTTAACACAGTATTTCAAAAATATGCACTGTTTCCGCATATGAATGTGTATGAAAACATTGCGTTTGGATTAAAAATTAAAAAGATGGACAAATCAGCCATTCGCGAAAAAGTGACGCGGGTGTTGGGCTTAGTGAATTTATCGGGCTTTGAAAAGCGGCATATCGACTCTTTGAGCGGCGGGCAGCAGCAGCGCGTGGCCATTGCGCGCGCCATTGTTAATGAACCTTCCGTTTTGCTTTTGGACGAACCGCTGGCAGCGCTGGATTTAAAGCTTAGAAAAGACATGCAGATGGAGCTTAAAAATATGCAGCGCGAGCTGGGGATTACCTTTATCTATGTCACGCACGACCAGGAGGAGGCGCTCACGATGTCGGACACCGTGGTGGTCATGCGCGACGGTGAAATCCAGCAGACCGGCACACCGGAAGATATTTATAATGAGCCGAAAAATGCCTATGTAGCGGATTTTATCGGGGAAAGCAACATCATTGACGGTGTGATGAAAAAGGACTGTCTAGTGGAATTTTTCGGGACAGAATTTGAATGTGTGGACACCGGGTTTGCGCCCAACGAGCCCATTGATGTGGTAATCCGTCCGGAGGACCTCTATATTGTGGACGAGGAAAACGGAAAGCTGGGCGGTGTGGTGGAATCGGTCACCTTTAAAGGTGTGCACTATGAAATGATGATTGACACCGGCGATTTTCGCTGGATGGTGCATGACACTACGCAATTCCCGGTGGGGAAACGGGTAGGGCTTTTGGTAAAGCCGTTTGACATCCACATCATGAAAAAGGAGGCGCGTTAAGTGAAAAAAACGCTTGCTTCCTATCCCTATCTGGTTTGGGCAGTCATTTTTATTGTTGTGCCCCTCGGACTGGTGGCGTATTATGGGTTTACCATAAAAACTGATACTGGCGTGCAGTTTTCACTGGAAAATTTTCAGCGCTTCTTTGCATCCAAGCAGTATATGTCAGCGCTTTGGCGCTCGCTGTGGATGGCCGCGCTTTCTACGGTGATTTGCCTGCTGATTGGCTATCCGGTGGCATATTTCATTTCCGGGCCGCTGTTTAAGAACAAAAATTTTATGCTGCTGTTACTTGTCATCCCTATGTGGATGAACCTGCTTTTGCGCACCTATGCGTGGATTATGCTGTTAGACAACAATGGGCTCATCAATGCGCTGCTGCAAAAAATCGGCCTTCCCAAATTTGAGTTTATGTACCATGAATATTCCATCGTATTTGGCATGGTGTATAACTTCCTGCCGTTTATGATTTTGCCCATCCACTCGGTGCTTTCTAAAATGGACCATTCTGTGGTGGAGGCGGCAAAGGATTTGGGGGCCAACAAGTGGAAGGTATTTTTTAAAGTGACCTTTCCCCTAAGCCTTCCCGGTGTGGCATCCGGCATTACTATGGTGTTTATGCCGGCGGTCACCACCTTTGCGATTTCCGATATTTTGAGCGGGCGCACCATACAGCTGATGGGAAATGTGATTGAAACACAGTTTTTGGCGGGGTATGACTGGCACTTTGGTTCCACCATGTCCATTATTTTAATTGTGCTTATCTTGCTCTCTATGGCCATTTCCTCCCGGTATGGAAAAGAGAACGAGGGAGGTGGGCTGTTTTGAATCGGGTACTCAAAAAGCTCTATGTGTTTTTGATTTTTTTGTTTATGTATGCACCCATCGCCATCATGATGATCTACTCGTTCAACGATTCGCGGGTGCAGTCGGCGCAGTGGAAGGGGTTTACCTTCCGATGGTATGTGGATTTGCTAAATGATTCACAGATTTTAAAAGCGCTGCAAACCACCATATTTGTCGCGTTGGCATCGGCGGTTATTGCCACCATTATCGGTACATTTGCCGCAATTGGCATTTACAATATGCGCAAACGGGCGAAAAGTGTGGTGATGAACATCACCTATTTGCCGGTGTTAAATCCTGATATTGTAACAGGCGTGTCGCTTATGCTGCTGTTTGTGTTTTTGCGTATTCCGTTGGGACGCTATTCACTGCTGTTGTCACACATCACATTTAACATCCCATATGTCATCATCTCGGTGCTGCCTAAGCTCACACAGCTCAATAAAAATATGTATGAAGTGGCGCAGGATCTTGGCGCGCCGCCCATGACAGCGTTTCGGAAGATTATTTTTCCGGAAATCCTGCCAGGTATTGTCACCGGGTTTTTATTTGCAGTCACCCTCTCGGTGGATGACTTTGTAATCAGCTTTTTCACCACTGGCGCAGGCGCAACCAATTTGTCCATTTACATCTATTCGGCGGTCAGCAAAAAGTACAATCCATCCATCAATGCGCTGTCCACACTCATGTTTTGCGTGATTTTCCTGCTTTTGGTGGTGGTCAACAGCCGATCCGGCAAAAAGAACCGGGCAGATTTGGAAACGCTAAGCGAGCGTATTTAAAAACCGGCAAGTATGAAATTGCCTCAATCATAGAACAATATAAAAAAGGAGACTAGGAATGAAACAATCAAAAAAATGCTTCGCGCTTATCTTGAGCGCAGCGCTTGTGTGCGCAATGGTGTTTAGTGGATGCGGCCAAAACGGTGCAAATGGCACAACCGAGACACTCAAGGTTTACAACTGGGGCGAATATATCGCCGATGGGCTTTTGGAGCAATTTGAAGCGGAAACTGGCATCAAAGTGGAATACGACACGTTTAACGACAACGAGAGCATGTATGCAAAAGTGAAAAATTCCGGTGCTGATTCATACGACGTGGTGGTGCCGTCCGATTATATGATTAAAAAGATGATTGAAGAAGATATGCTTGCACCGCTCAACTATGAAAACATTCCAAACATTG
Source organism: Oscillospiraceae bacterium (assembly GCA_021629085.1). Lineage (GTDB taxonomy): Bacteria > Bacillota > Clostridia > UMGS1810 > UMGS1810 > JAJXRJ01. The sequence goes on from JAJXRJ010000038.1 coordinate 3,736, forward strand.
TCAATTTGGACCCGGTGTATAAAAATTTATCCTATGACCCGGAAGATAAATATTCTGTGCCATACCTTGTAGGGACGGTTGGGATTTTGTATAACACTGACTTAACCGGCGGTGAAATTACCAGCATGCGGGATATGTTTGACGAAAAATACAGCCGGCAGGTGTGCATGCTTTATTCCATGCGCGATACGATCGGTATGACGCTGAAAATGCTGGGCTATTCTATGAACGATACCGACCCCGCACACATCAATGAAGCGCGCGATGTGCTTATTGCGCAAAAGCCGCATGTGTTGGCTTACGGCACCGATGATTTGACCGCGAAAGTGGTCAACGGTTCTGCGGCCATGTCCATGGTATATTCGGGCGAAGGTGTTACGGCAGTGGAAGAATCACCGGAAAACTTGCGGTTTGTGGTGCCCGAAGAGGGAACAAACTTGGCGGTAGATTCGTTTGTCATTTTGAAAACCTCCAAGCACAAGGAAGCGGCGGAAAAGTTTATCAACTTTATGCTGGATAAAGATGTCGCCCTAAAAAATGCCATTGAAACTGGTTACTCCACCACAAATCTGGCTGCAAAAGAAGCGCTGCCCGAGGACATCCGCAACGACCCAGGCCGCTATCCGCCGCAGGAAGTGATGGAACGCTGTGAAATCTTTGAATCTTCCAACGAGCCTTATGTGGAGGCTTGGAATCTTATTACGGCTGAATAATCATACACATTGCACAAAAACGCTTTAAAACCAATTTAAAAAAAGTACAAAAAAAAGATTGAAAAACAAAGAACAATCGTGTATAATAATCTATAAGATTTACTTCAGTTCACCGATGAGCTAAAAGGAGAGATATTATGTATAGCAAAGAGGTAGTGGTACAAAACCAGGTTGGGCTGCATGCGCGTCCGGCAACCTTTTTCATCCAGCGTGCCAATGAGTTCAAATCTGGAATTTGGATCATCAAGGATGAAAGAAAGGTGAACGCCAAGAGCTTGCTGGGCGTTTTGTCTCTCGGTATCACGCGTGGGACCGCGATTACCATTGTGGCGGAAGGCCCCGACCAGGAGGATGCGGTGGACGGCCTTGTAGAGCTCATTTCCTCCAATTTTATTGACGCCCAATAGGTTTCACCGCCTTGCTAAGTGCTTTACGATACATAAACCTCACATTTTTTAAGAATGTGAGGTTGTTTTGTAAATAAGGATGTGTAAAATGGCTGATTTTTCTTATAAATTAAAAAGCTTGCCCGATAAAAGCGGCGTATACATCATGAAAAATGCAGAGGGCGAAGTGATATACGTAGGCAAGGCAAAGGTGCTCAAAAACCGTGTCCGGCAGTATTTTAACGGCGGCAGGCATGCGCCTAAGGTGCAGGCGATGGTGGATCATGTTGCAGATTTTGAGTATATCATCACCGACTCCGAGGTGGAGGCGCTGGTGCTGGAATGCAATCTCATCAAGCAATATATGCCAAAATACAATATCCTTTTAAAAGACGACAAAACCTATCCATTTATCAAGGTGACAGTAAACGAGCCGTTTCCCAGAATTTCAGTTGTTCGCACAGTAAAGAAAGATGGTGCAAAGTATTTTGGGCCTTATTCCAGCGGGATTTTAGTGCGCGAGCTGGTGGAGCTTATCCGCAATGTGTTTCGGTTGAGGTCTTGTAACAAAAAATTCCCCGCCGATTTTAACAAAGGCCGCACCTGTTTGTATTACCATATTGGGAAATGCATGGGCGTGTGTACCGGCGATGTTTCAGAAGCGGAGTATAATACCGTCATTTTAGAAGTGTGCGCGCTTTTAAATGGGAAAACCAATAAGCTGATAGAACGGCTTTCTGATGAAATGCGTGTTGCTGCAGAGGCGATGGACTATGAGCGTGCGGCGGTTTTGCGCGACCAGATTGCCTCGATCGATGTAATTTCCCAAAAGCAGAAAGCGACCAATGCGCAGGGGGGGAATACCGATGCGGCAGCGCTTTCCATTGTCAATGGAAATGCATGCGTACAAATCTTTTTTATGCGCAATGGAAAGATGGTTGGCCGCGAAAATTATATGATGGAAAACATAGACGGCGTGACGCCCGCACAGATTTTGAGCGATTTTATCAATCAATATTACACCAAAACTTCGTTTGTGCCCGACGAGCTCATTTTGCAGTATGAGCCGGAAGAGCCTGCGCTTTTGCAGGAGTTTCTAAGCGGCCTGCGCGGGCGGCGGGTGGAAGTGAAGGTGCCCAAAATTGGCGACAATTTAAAGCTTGTCAACATGATCGCATTAAATGCAAAAAAAGAGCTGCAAAACCGGGAATTAAAAATTCTTCGCGATATTAAGTTTAAAAACACGGCGCTTACCAGCCTAAAGCGGATACTTGGTTTATCTGACGTACCAAGAAGAATCGAAGCATACGACATTTCTGGATTTGCAGGGCGCGATTTGGTGGGTGCTATGGTGACCTTTGTGGATGCCAAGCCCTATAAAAAGGATTACCGGACATTTAAGATTAAAACGGTGGATCAAAACGACGATTATGCCAGTATGCGCGAGGTGATTTCCAGAAGGCTCAAGCATCTAACGAAAGACGGATCGGGCAAGAAAGACGAAAAATTTCCACAAATGCCGGATGTGATTTTTGTGGACGGCGGCATGGGCCAGGTGCATGTGGCATTAGAAGCCGTGCGGGAAGCGGGATTTTCCATCCCGGTGTTTGGGATTGCCAAGGACGATAAGCACAACACCCGCGCGGTGGTGAGCGCGGATGGGGAAATTAAAATGGACAAGAGCGGCGAGGCGTTTTTGCTGCTTATAAACATTCAGGATGAGATGCACCGCAGAGCCATTACGCACTACCGCAGCCTTTCTTCCAAACGCAATCTCCAGTCGGAACTGGAGCAGATTGAAGGGGTGGGCGAGAAGCGGCGTGCGGCGCTTTTCCGACACTTTAAAAGCATGAAACAGATTCGGGAAGCGTCAGTGGAAGCGCTGGCGCAAACAAAGACGGTTGACCGCCGCACCGCAGAGCGGATTTATGCATATTTCCATCCTGCGCCAACGTCAGAAGCCCCTGGTTCGCCGCCGCATATAGACATTTAACACCAATCCGATGGCAATCAGATTGGCAACCAGCGATGTGCCGGCAGCAGAAAAGAAGGGGAGCGGGATGCCTGTGACCGGCATCAAGCCAATGCACATACCGATATTTTCAAAAATGTGCGCCATGAATAAAAAGGCCACGCCAATGCAAATATAGGAACCAAAAGTGTTTCTGGCGGTGCCGGAAACATAGATACAGCGCACAACCAGTGTCAGCAGCAGACCAACAACCAGAATGCATCCAATGAGCCCCAGCTCTTCTCCAATCACTGCAAAAATGAAGTCGGTGTGCTTGACCGGCAGATACTCTAACTGTGTCTGGGTACCTTTAAACAGGCCTTTGCCAAAAATTTGCCCTGAACCGATTGCAATTTTCGATTGGATCACATGGTAGCCCGCGCCAAATGGATCACTCTCTGGATTGAAAAATACCAGGATGCGGTTTTTTTGATAGTCAGCCAAAAAATGCCACACCACAGGGATAGACGCGCCGATAAGCACAAAGGCAGAGAGGATATATTTCCACGAAAGCCCTGCCACAAGCAGCATGCCGGCAAAAATGCAGAGAAACACCATAGCGGTACCGAAGTCGGGCTCTAAAAGGACAAGTGCAATGATGGGTGCAGCATGCAGCAATAAAAACAGCAGGCTTTTTGGTTTGTTTACATTTTCCGTTTGCGAAAGATGCTTTGCAAACGTAATAATAAACCCAATTTTTACAAATTCGGACGGCTGAAATCCGATGGGGCCAAAGCGGATCCAGCTTTTGGAACCGGTGCTCTCAAGACCGATACCAAAAAACAGCACCAAAACCAGAAGGCCGATACAGAGCACATAAATGAGCTTTGCAAACGCGCCGTAGTATTCATAGTCAATTGCCGCAACGATGAACATACACAAAAGCCCGATGACAAACGCGGCGGATTGCATCAAAATATAGCGCTCACTGTTTTCAAACGAGTGGACGGCGCTTGCAATGACCACAATGCCAAAGACACAGCAAACAATAACAACTGAAAGCAGCATGAAGTCGATATTGGAAAATAGGTATCGTTTTCTTGCGTCCATAAAGGGGGAACGAGCCCGTACACCTCGCTTTTTGCGGTTTTTCAACCCATATAGCGTAATTTTAACATAAGTTCACATTTTTTACAAGATTTTTATTGATTTGTATGCTATAATCATAAAAGAAAGAGAAGAACCCGATGTTTGGATATGTCAACGTCTATAAAGATGAATTAAAAATCAAAGATTTTAATCGGTTCCGCGCTTATTACTGCGGCCTGTGCAAGACGCTTGGGCGGCATTTCAACCAGTTTGTGCGGTTAGGCTTAAGCTATGATTTCACATTCCTTGCCATTTTACTGGATGCTGTTTTGGAAGGCGACACGTATTTTCGCCCGGAGCGCTGTCTAAAGCATGTGGGTGCAAAACGGCCTATGGTGTGCGAAAACCCGGCGCTTACCTACGCTGCGTATATGAGCGTTGCGCTCACTTACTATAAGCTCACAGACGATATCTGTGACGCACACTCGCTAAAAGCGTGGATTGCCCGGCTGCCCTATCAGATGGTTATGAAACAGGTGCATGCGGCATATGGAGATGCGGTGGGAGAGATTGCAGCGCATCTGAAGGCACTTGACAAGCTTGAAAAACAAAAATGCGCCTGTGTCGATGAGGCGGCCGACCCGTTTGCAAAGCTGATGGAAGTGATTTTTAAACACGTGCCAAAGCTTTCGCGAATGGGGTATAACCTGGGCCGGTTTATCTATATTTTAGACGCATATGACGATTTGGATACCGATTATAAAAAAAATCACTACAATCCTATTTTGTTAC
>JAJXRJ010000038.1:8676-20380 GCA_021629085.1 Oscillospiraceae bacterium
TGTTACAATATGGGTACAATGGGCAAAATAAAGGGAGCATCCGGGAAAATATTTCATTTTCCCTAACCTATACGCTGTCTGTGCTTGCAAAGGAATATGAGGCACTTAAAATCACAAAAAATAAAGCGATACTGGACAATATTATCTATTTGGGACTGCGGCAGGCTATGGACCGCGTCCTGACACAAAAGGAGAACACGAATGAGAAATCCATATGAAGTGCTGGGCGTCAGCGAAAATGCCACAGACGAAGAAATTAAAAAAGCCTACCGGGAGCTTGTGAAAAAATACCATCCGGATAAATATGCGGGCAATCCGCTTTCGGAGCTTGCGGCGGAGAAAATGAAAGAAATCAACGAAGCCTACGATGCCATTACCAAAAATGGCGGCGCCAAACACAGCTATGGCGGGACGTCTTCCGGCGGGAGCTATGGAAATGATGCGGCCATTTATGCGCGCGTGCGGCAAATGCTAAATGCCGGCGCTGTTGCGGAGGCGGAAAACCTTTTAAACGGTATTTCGGTGCGCGGTGCAGAGTGGCACTATTTGATGGGGGTTGTGAGTTTAAAAAAGGGCTGGTATGACATGGCAAACCAACACTTTACCCGCGCGGTAACATTAGACCCCAACAATTTGGAGTATCGGAATGCGAAAAACAATATGAACATGCAGTCGGGCGGATACCGGCAGATGGGGAACCAGGGCGGCTATCAGGCAGGCTGCACGCCGTGCGATATGTGTACGGGACTTATGTGTACGGATTGCTGCTGCGAATGTATGGGCGGCGATTTTATTCGTTGCTGCTAGGAGGCGAAGGGAGTGCGGGCAAACAATCTTTCCACCGGCGCGGTGATGGCGACGGTCATTTTGGCGCTGCTGTTTGGCGCGTCCTCGTTGCCGACCGGCCGTTTTACACTGCTTGCGCTTACAACTGTGGCAAGCGCGCTAACTATCATGCGCTGCAATGTTCGCACGGCGCTCATCCAATACGTTGCGGCAGCCGTGCTGGCGTTTTTTTTGCTGCCGAATAAATTTATCGCGCTTGTATTTGCACTGTTTTTTGGAAACTATGCAATTTTAAAATTGTATATTGAACGGCTGCGCAATCTGGTTGTGGAGTGGGTGGTAAAGATTCTGTTATTCAATCTCTATTTAGCGGTTGGATATGGCCTGTGGAAGGCGTTTTTTCCTGTACTTCCCGTAGGATTTTCCGTTTGGATTGCGGCAGCTGTCGCAAATTTGGCATTTATTATATTTGATTTGGCGCTGACCTATTTGTTTCCATGGCTTGGCGCACGGCTTGGGAGGAGATGACGCATGGCGCTGACACTGGTTTACGGCCGTGCCGGCAGTGGAAAAAGCGAATACGTAAAAAGGCAGGCACTTGCGGCGCAAAAAGCAGGCAAAAAGGTCTTTGTTGTTGTGCCCGAACAGTATACCCATGCGACGGAACGCGCCTATTTGGACGATGTGTGCGGCATCAGCCCGCTTGGGCTGGAGGTGTTGTCGTTTGAGCGGCTTTCCAGGCGTGTGATGGAAGAGGTAGGCGGCCTTACTAAAAAGCATATCAACAATGTGGGCAAGGCTGTCCTTTTGTCGGGCGTACTTAAGCATGTGCCACTCTCTTACTATCAGCGGATGCGTACGCAAAAGGGGTTTATCGATGTGCTGATGGAAGCCATCAGCGAGTTTAAAAAATACCAGGTGGAGCCTGCGGCGCTGATTTCCCAGGCGGAAAAGACGGACAACCCTGCACTTGGGCAAAAGCTTGCCGATTTGGCAACAGTGTACGAGAACTATGAACAACGTTTACAAGACAGCGCCGCCGACATGGATGACGTGCTAGATGCGCTGGCACAGAATTTGCCGAAAACCCGCCAGTTTGAAGGCAGCATTGTCTTTTTTGACGCGTTTTCCAGCTTTATTCCACAAGAACAACAGGTCATTTTGGCACTGCTTCGCCTTTGCAGCGAGGTGGTTGTCACCCTGTGCACAGATACAGTGCGTGCGGATGAAAAAAGCGTATATTCGCTGTTTGCGCCAACGGTCATTACGGCAAACAAGCTGAAGATGCTTTGTGAAAAGCACGGCATTGCCATGCATCCGCCGGTGTATTTGGAAGGGAATTATAAACATCCGAAAAATGGTATGCTGCAATGTATGGAGCAGTCGCTCTACCGCATGCCGCCAAGGACATTTGATATAAACACGGGGGAAATCCAGCTTTTTTACGATTTAAATCCGTACACAGAAGTGGAAAATACGGCATCGGCGATTGTTTCGCTGGTGCGCGACGAGGGGTACCGCTATCGGGAGATTGGCGTAGTGTGCGGGGATCTACCGGCATATGCCAAAATTGTTGCGCCTGTGTTTCAAAAATATGAGATTCCCTGCTTTATTGATGAAAAGCAGGACGCGCTTTGCCACCCGTTGATTCTGTTTGTGCTGGGCGCGCTGGATATCTATACGGAAGCTTACAGCTATGAATCGGTGTTTTCGTTTTTGCGGCTGGGGTGCCTGCCGCTCTCTGACGACGAAGTGGATGCGCTGGACACCTATGCGTTAGCGGTGCGGCTCACCAAGCGTGGCTGGACAGACCCAGAAAAATGGCACTATACATTAAAAAAATACGCAAAACATAAACAGCAATCTGAAGAATTTTTGCAGACTGTCACTTTGGCGAGGGACAAGTTTTTAAAAGAGCTTCTTTGCTTTCATCAGGCAATCCGCGGGCGGCATCCTGCAAAGGAGCTCGCACGTGCGTTATATAATTATTTAACCGCGGTGGGGCTTCCCAATTGGCTGGAAGCGCGGCTGGCAGACTGGGAGCGGCAAGGCGCGCGCGCGCAAGCGCAGCAAGACGCCGAAGTGTGGAAAACCATTGTGGATGCGCTGGACGAAATTTGCCTGCATGAAGGGGAGGAGATGATTTCTCCCAGCCAATTCCGGCAGGATTTATACGCCGCGCTTTCACAATATAAAATTGGGTTAGTGCCCACTTCGCTGGATCAGGTAGCAGTGGGCAATGTGGAGCGTTCCAAGCATGGCGATATCCGTGCGCTGTTTGTGCTGGGGGTGTGCGACGGCACATTCCCGGTTCCGCGTACACCCTCAGGCGTGTTTTCAGACCGGGAGCGCGAGCTGTTAAAGCAGGAAGGGCTGGAGCTTTCTGAAACTGCAAAAACCAAAACGTTTTACAACCGGTTTTTGGTGTATTCTTGCCTGTGTACCCCCACAAACCGGCTGTTTCTTTCCTTTCCTGTGTCTGACAGTGCACAAAAGTCCATGCGCCCGGCGTTTGTGGTCACCGCGCTCAAAACCATGTTTCCCACACTCAAAGTAAACAGCCGGCTGGATGCTTCCAAAAACAATCCGTTGTCGCAGGTGACATGTAAATTGCCAACGGCTGAGTGGCTGGCGCAAAACATTGTCCGCCATCCGGAAGAGGGCCTCATAAAAGATGTATACAGTTATTACTTGCAGCATTTTAAAGACGTAGCTGTAAGCATCCGGCGCTGCGTTTTGTTTTCGCCGCAGGCGCATAAGTTAGACGAGCGGCAGCTCTCTTTATTTTTTAAACATACGATTTATACCACAGTTTCCCGCTTGCAGGAATACCGCGGCTGCAAGTATTCTTACTTTTTAAAATACATGCTGGAGCTGTCGGAGCGCGAGGTGTTTCAGGTTGGCTTTTCCGATGTTGGCTCGTTTGTACACCGGGTGTTTGAGTCGCTGTGCACGGCGATGGAGCAAGACGGCCTGACCTTTCAAACTGTGGACGACATCTATATTGCATCGCACATTGATGCAATGATTTTAGAATACATTGACCAGTTAAAAGCCATATCATCAGAGTTTAACAGCCGGCAGGCATATTTGGTCAGGCGGCTCAAACGCATGCTGACCCTGTGTTTTGGTGTTTTAAAGACGCATATTGCCGCTTCAAAATTTGAACCGCTCGGTTATGAGATGCGGTTTGGAGAAAACGGTGTGGGTACCATTTCCATCCCCACCGGGCAGGGAAAGTGTGTGACTGTTACAGGGATCATTGACCGCGCAGATGCTTATGTAACGGAAAACGGCACATATGTTCGGGTAATTGACTATAAGACAGGCAGTAAAACCTTTAAACTGGACGATATTTTCTATGGGCTGGACGTACAGCTCATGGTGTATCTGGACGCACTGGTGGAAACAAATCCCGATTACCGGCATGGCGGCGCACTGTATTTTAAGATAGAGGATTATTTTTATAAGGCCGACACCCGCATAGACGCTGCACAGGTGGAAAAAGCCATGCACTCTGCACTTAAAATGAAGGGCTTGCTGCCACTGGACAGTGCAGTGTTAGACGCCTATGACGCCGATACGCGCACCCGTGCCAAAACCGCTACATTGGAGCAGTTTGGTGCGCTGTCTAAACACTTGCGGTCGCTGCTGGGTGCGCTATGTACTGAGCTTTTGGATGGAAACATTCAAATTTCGCCATATCAGAAAAATGGGTTTTCGCCCTGCACCTATTGCCCCTATGGGGGTGTGTGCAAATTTGACGCGGCGGACAGCCATTTTTCTTATACGGAACTGCCTGGCATCAGCGATCAGGAGATTTGGGAAAGATTGGAGGCGCAATCCGATGTGGACAAATGAACAGCTAGATGCCATCACTGCGCCTGTGTCAAACCTTTTGGTCACGGCGGCTGCGGGTTCCGGCAAAACCGCGGTGATGGTAGAACGCATCCTGCAGCGCATTTTAAAAAAAGACGGCACAGATATTGACAAGCTTTTGATTGTGACCTATACAAACGCCGCGGCATCCGAAATTCGGGAGCGCATTCAGATGCGGATTATGGAAGCGCAGAGCGAGATGGGGGACAATCGGCGGCTAGACCGGCAGCTTGCGCTTATCGACAACGCCTCTATTTGCACCATCCACAGTTTCTGTTTAGACATCATCCGCACCTATTACCATCTGCTGGACATTGACCCGGGGTTTCGCACCGGCGATGCGCTGGAAATTGAGCTTATGATGGCACAGGCGGCAGACGAGGTGTTGGACGCGGCGTATGAAGCAAATGACCCGGTATTTTTACAGCTGGTAGACGCATTTACTAAACGGAATGATGACCCGCTTGCCGCAATCATCCGGCGGATGTATACGTTTTCTTGCAGTATGCCCGAGCCGGACGCATGGCTGGATATGCTTTGTGTACGCTATGAAACCGGAAATACCGCACCTTACACGGCAGCTATTTTACAAAAGGCGGCCTTTTTGGCAAAGGATGCGGCGGCCATGTATGCTGCAGCAATCCGGACGCTGCAAAAGGCAGAGCATGCAGAGGCATATATTGCATTCCTAAACGTGGAAAAGGCACAGGCAGAGGCGCTTGCGGCCCACTGCACAAACTGGGATGAGACATACTGGAATTTATGTGCATTCGAATTTGGACGGCGCGGGCATCACCTCGTCAAAGAAATTCCGGATATCGAGGCGGTGGAGCGCGCGGACAATCTGCGCAAGGCGGCCAAGGATATCATAAAAAAAGAACTGAGCAAACTCATCTCCATGCCGGAGGCGGAAATTTGCGCCGATTTTTTGAAAATGGCCCCACTGGTGCGGACGCTTGTGGAACTGGTAAAACTGTTCCACGGGAAATATTTAGAGATCAAAAAGAAAAAAAATGTGATTGACTTTTTGGACTATGAGCAATTTGCCCTGCAGATTTTAAGGGATGGAACAGGCCGGAAAAGCGCGGCGGCAAAAGAAATTTCCGCGCGTTACGAAGAAATCTATGTGGATGAGTGCCAAGACTGCAATGGCGTGCAGGACCGGATTTTTTCGCTGATTTCCACAATGGATGAAGGGCATCCCAATCTTTTTATGGTGGGCGATATCAAACAGAGTATCTATAAATTTCGGGATGCGGCGCCCATGCTGTTTCTTTCAAAAATGAAAGCGTATACGCCCTACAAAAGCGGGCAGGACATCCCGTATGCCAAAATTTTGCTCAACAAAAATTTTCGCAGCCGTAAAGAGGTGCTTTGCGGGGTCAATGCCCTGTTTTCCCAAATTATGTCTGAGACAGTGGGGGAGATGGAATATGGCCCGGACGAATATTTAAACCCAAACGAGGATGCGCCGTATACTTGCGAAGAAGAATTTTACAAAACCATTGATGTACTGATGGTGGATTGGTCAAAAAACATACCGGAGGAAGAAACAGAGGGTGAGCCGTCAACCAAGCTGCAGGCGGAGGCGGATGTCATTGCGCAAAAAATTGATGAAATTATAAAAAGCGGCGTGCCTGTATTTGACAAGGGGACGGGGGAGTTTCGCCCGGTGCAGTACCGCGACATCGTAATTTTGATGCGGAGCGCAAAAGCCTCCTCGGATGTCTTTTTAAGCGCATTGTCCCAAAAAGCGATTCCCGCATATTCCGACGTTTCGGACAGCTATTTTGACACGCAGGAAATTTCAACGCTGTTAAGCCTTTTAACCATTGCGATAAACCCAATGGATGACATCCATCTTGCCGCTGTTTTGCGGTCGGGCATCTTTGGGTTTTCAGACAGCGAGCTGTTTGAAATCCGGCTGTTTTTTCAAGGCGGGTTTTTGTATGACGCCATGTGCCGCTATGAATTTGAGGTACAAACGCCGCTTGCCGGTAAAATCCGGCGGTTTTTAAAGACGCTTTCCGACTATCGGGAAAAGGTAAAAACCATGCCGGCCGATGCGTTCTTGTGGTATGTGACGGAGGATTCCGGCTATATGCGCTATTTGAGCACGCTTCCTATGGCGGAACAAAAAAAAGCCAATGTGCGCGCGCTGTTTACCAAAGCGGCACAGTTTGAGGAAACTGACTATAAGGGTGCGTTTCACTTTGCCCGGTTTGTAGACCGCATCAAAAGCCGCAGTGGGGATTCGGACGCGCCGGGGATTGTGGGAGAAAATGAAAATGTTGTGCGCATTATGACCATCCACAAAAGCAAGGGGCTGGAATTCCCCATTGTATTTTTGGCACAGTGCGCAAAACGGTTTAATTTTGACGATACAAAGGGCGATTTTTTACTGCACAAGTCGCTTGGGCTGGGCATTCATTACGTGGACTTAGAAAAACGGTTTTCCTATCCGCTCCTTACCAAGCTTGCTATCCGGGAAACCATGCGCTTAGAAAGCCTTTCGGAGGAAATGCGGATTTTATATGTCGCCATGACGCGTGCGCGGGAAAAGCTGTTTTTATCTGGCGTGCTGCCAAATGCAGAAGAATCGCTTGCAGTGTTGCGCGCGAGCCTGGAGGATACGTCCAAGCATCAGCTGGAAGTGCGGATTGTTCAAAATGCAGCTTGCTATTTTGACTGGATTTTACCGGCCATTGTGCACCTTACAGGGACAGTCAAAGAGAAATCCTTTCAGATGTGCACCATGTTGCCGCCGGCTGGCACAGCCAAAAATCACTCACAGCCATCTGCGCCGCGTTTTGCGTTTGATGAAATCAAACCAGGGAGCGCATATTCATCTAATTATTCTGAGGTTTGCCGCCGGCTTGACTTTGCCTATCCTTATTTTGACAGCATTGCCGTCCCCTCAAATATCACGGTTACAGAAATCAAACGGATGCATGAAAATATGCAGGAGGGATATCCGCTTTATGCAAAGCCCAAAGCGGCGTCACCGGCTTTTTTGGAGGCGGATAGCAAGGATGCGGCACGGCGGGGCACAGTGATGCACTTTGTCATGCAAAAGATAGATCTAAAACATCCTGTGACGCCAGAGTCTGTAACAGCGCTTTTAGAGTCGCTTGTTGCAGATGCGTTTATCACACAGCAGGATGCGGCAATGGTGGATATTACTAAGATTTGCCATTTTTTTGAAACGCCGGTGGGCATAACGATGCGGCAGAGCGCCCAGGTGTTTCGGGAATTCCCGTTTAAAATCAAGGTGCCAGCGAACCGGGTCTTTTCAAATGTTTCGAAAACCAGTGCAGAAACGGTTGTGGTACAGGGCGCAATCGACGCTTATTTTGACGATGGGCAGGGCGGATTCGTGTTGGTTGACTATAAGACTGACCGCGTAAGAAACGGTACAGAGGAAATCCGCCGCCGGTATGAAATTCAGGTAAAGCTGTACCGTGCGGCATTAGAGCAGCTGGCTGGCCGTCCTGTTCGAAATTGCTGCCTTTATTTATTTGACACGGGCGAAACCATACAATATGAAAAAGGGGAAGAATAAAATGTTTGGATATCACAGCTACATGCCGGGAACCGCCAGGAACGAACGGTTAAAACGGCGCGCGCTTTATATTGGCAGCATCTTTTTGGTGTTTGTTGTTTCCTTTGTGCTCAGCTATGCTTTGGCCTCTGGTGCGCAGGGCACAACAGCAAGTGACGAGCAGACAGAAAAGTTAAAAGCGGAAATTGGCGAACTCAATTTAGAACTGCAAAAAAGAGATGAAACCATTGCCAGTTTGACCATTCAAATCGAAAACTTGAAAAAGGCGCAAGACACGGATGTGTCCGGTGTAGAGCGTCAAATATCGGATGGTTCGGAAAGTGATGAGGAAACAGACGAGTAAGTATATAACTTTTTGGTTTAAGGTGAATCCATAGAGAAAAGGAGAACGCGTGATCATGGCAACCCGACATCGCATAATTTGTGTGCTTCTTTGTGTTGGTCTGCTGCTTTCCCTGCTTCCGGCACAGGCGCAGGAAATTGAATATCCCATTTCGGAAGACACGGTGCGGTTTTTGGGGCGCGGCGAATGGAAACAGGATGCACGGTCACTCAACTGGCCGCTTGCAGGGATTGAATTTCAGTTTTCCGGCACCGCCGCATGGGTCTATGTATCCGAGATGACCGGCACGGTTTATTGGAACGTTTCGGTGGATGGAAGCGATACCTGCTTCCGGTTTGGCATATCGGCGCCGGGATGGTATACGCTTGCAGAGGGGCTGTCAAATGAAGCTCATACCGTTTTATTTTCGCGTTCCAGCGAGTTTTCAGACGGCTCTGCCTTGGTACAGAAGCTAAAAGTAGCGGGCAGCGCGCCGGTGCCCACCCAGCCCAAGGCGCGCCGAATGGAATTTATCGGCGATTCGTACACAGTGGGGTATGCCAATTTACAAAATATGGCGCCCGGTGCATATAAAAATGCGCAAAATACAGACGCGTGGCAGTCATATGCAGGCATTGCCGCGCGGGCTTTACACGCGGATGCAAATGTCATTGCCTGGTCGGGCAAGGGCGTGGAGAAAAACTATTTTGAGCCGGGTTATCCATTTGACATGGGCGGCACTATGGCCAAGCAGTTTTGGTCTGCCGACCCCATTCCCGTCGGCGACCGTCCCACATCAAAATGGGAATTTTCAGACTATATGCCCCAGGTTGTGGTATCGTTTTTGGGGACCAACGATTACAACAGCGTTTTGCCCGCGGGCAGTGCGCCGGATGAATTTTACCGGGCCTATTACCAGTTTTTGTGCGAGGTTCGCGCGGTGTATCCAAGTGCGGTTATCATTGTGTGCACAAAACCGTCGTATTGTTATCTGGAACAGGTGCAGGATATTGTTGCAGCGCTGGGCGGTGCGGAGTGTGGATTTGAATATCTAAATTTTACCGCATTTGGCGCAAGCGCGGTGGATAACCATCCAAATGTTTCGGAGCATGCAGCAATGGGCGAACAGCTGGTGCAAAAGGTAAATTCCATTTCCGATGTGTGGGAGGATAAGCCGGAATTTCAAACAGTGACGGCGCCAGATGCTGCGGGGTATGTTCCAAGCCGTACGCTTGGGAGCTACAGTGTTGTTGCAGGCACAGACGCACCCTGCCTTTTGACAACTGTGGCAAACAGCTCAGCGCTGGAACGGATATTTACAGCGGTCACATTCCAAATGGAAAACGGTGTGATTACCGCATGTGAAATGAGTCCCGCACTAAAGGTTCCGGCACAAAACAGCGTGCGCGTGCCCGCCGTATTTTTAAAAAATGCAAATGTAATATGCAGCGTGTTTTTATTTGAACAAAGGGTGTCCAAAAAAAATTAAAAATTTTAGCATAACTTATCCCCCTGTCTAATATATATTTACAAACAATTTGTTTAGGAGGATAAAGTATGAATATTTACCAGGATATAGCGCTAAGAACGCAGGGCGACATCTATATCGGCGTCGTGGGGCCTGTCCGCACTGGGAAATCCACGTTGATCAAGCGCTTTATGGATCTTTTGGTGATACCCAATATAGACAATGCCTATAAACGGGAACGCGCACGTGACGAGCTGCCGCAGAGCGCGGCGGGAAAGACCATTATGACCACAGAGCCCAAGTTTATTCCCAATGAGGCGGTTAAAATTTCCCTTTCCGACCAGGCGACGTTTAATGTGCGTATGATTGACTGTGTGGGCTATATTGTGGATTCTGCCCTGGGCCACATTGAAAACGACGCACCGCGCATGGTAAAAACGCCTTGGTATGAAGAGGAAATCCCGTTTTGCGATGCGGCGGAGCTGGGCACAAAAAAAGTGATCACCGAGCATTCCACCATCGGCCTTGTGGTAACCACCGACGGCAGTATTACAGAAATTGAACGCGCCGACTATGTGGAGGCAGAGGAACGGGTAGTCAAAGAGCTCAAGCAAATCAACAAACCCTTCATTGTTCTTCTAAACTGTTTGTATCCGCAAAGCGAAAGCGCGCTCAAACTAAAAGGGGAGTTAGAACAAAAATACGGCGTTCCGGTTGTCAATGTCAACTGTGCAGAGCTGGAAGCGGATGATATCAATGGCATTATGGAAAAAATTCTGTTTGAATTCCCGCTCAAGGAAATTTCCATTGATATCCCAGACTGGATTGATGTGCTTGAGAATTCCCACTGGCTCAAAAAAGGGATTTACGACACCGTATTAGATTCGATTGGCGACGTATATAAAATCCGGGAAAGCAAACGCGTGAGCACCAAAATTCAGGAATATGAGTATGTAAAGGACATTTCCATTGCAAATATCAATTTGGGAGAAGGAACGGTGCTCTATAAGGTCACAACCGATGAGGACCTGTTTTATAAAATCCTTGGCGAAACGTCCGGCTTTGAAATTTCTGGCAAGCAGACCTTGATGGAACTGGTTTGCGACCTCGCAAAGGTGAAGAAGGAATATGACAAGATTTCCCGTGCGCTTCGGGAGGTCAATGAATTTGGCTATGGCATTGTTTCGCCCACCATTGATGAATTGACGCTTGAAGAGCCGGAGATTGTCAAACAAGGCAACAAATTCGGCGTGCGGCTGCGCGCATCCGCACCGTCCATCCATATGATCCGGGCCGAAGTGGAAACAGAGGTTTCGCCCATTGTCGGCACAGAAAAGCAGAGCGAAGATTTGGTGCACTACCTGTTAAAAGAGTTTGACGAAGCGCCGGAGAAAATTTGGGAGTCCAATATCTTTGGCACTTCCTTGCACGAACTGGTCAACGAAGGATTGCACAACAAACTGTACCGCATGCCGGCAGAGGCGCAGCAAAAGCTGCAAGAAACGCTGCAAAAGATTATTAACGAGGGCAGCGGGGGACTTATTTGTATTATATTGTAAGATAAAAAGAACTTTACCTATAAGGTGAATAATAATCGGGATCAAGCAAAAGAGATACAGGCTGTAAGGCCTGTGAGACTATTTCAAAGATTGTGTAAACCTCCAAACGGGTATATAATAAAAATACA
>JAJXRJ010000039.1 GCA_021629085.1 Oscillospiraceae bacterium
ATAATATACAGTGAGTATTTGTGAAAGTAGGGGGTAACTTGGATAAACTCGTGATTCACGGTGGAAAACCACTCAAGGGGGAAGTTGTGGTTTCGGGCGCGAAAAACGCGGCTGTTGCCATCATACCCGCCGCACTTTTGGTGGACGGGGTTTGTGTCATTGAAAACGTACCAAATATTAAAGATGTAAATATTATACTTGACATGTTAAAAACACTGGGCGCAAAGGTGGAAATTTTGAGCGAAACCAGTGTAAAAATAGACGCCACAAAGTTAACTACATATATTGCACAGCGGGAACTGGCGTCAAAAATGCGTGCTTCGTACTATCTGCTTGGTGCATTGTGCGGCAGGTTCCGGCGGGCAAGCGTGCCCCCTCCCGGCGGCTGCAACTTTGGCATTCGGCCCATTGACCAGCACATCAAGGGGTTTGAGGCTTTAAACTGTGACATTACCATTAAACACGGCAATGTGGAAGTGGACGCGAAAAATATGTGCGGCGGACATGTGTATCTTGACATTGTCAGCGTTGGAGCAACCATCAACATCATGCTGGCAGCGGTGCTGGCGCCGGGTGTCACGATTATGGAAAATGCCGCCAAAGAGCCGCATGTGGTGGACGTGGCAAACTTTTTAAATTCCATGGGCGCCAACATCAAAGGCGCGGGAACGGATATTATTAAGATTACCGGCGTGGAAAAACTGCATGGCGGCACATATGGCGTGATTCCGGATCAAATTGAAGCGGGGACCTATATGTTTGCAGCCGCGGCAACGCGCGGGGATGTGCTGATTAAAAATGTCATTCCAAAGCATTTAGAGGCTATTACCTCCAAATTTGTGGAAATGGGTGTGGAAGTGTTTGAAGGAGACGATGAAATCCGCGTGAAGGCAGACGGGCCGCTTGGCAGGGTTAACGTAAAAACATTGCCATACCCCGGATTTCCAACCGATTTGCAGCCGCCCATGGTGGCGCTTTTGTCAACGGTAAAAGGGACGAGCATTGTGACCGAAAGCGTTTGGGATTCCCGGTTTCAATATGTGTCAGAGCTTGAAAAAATGGGCGCGAAAATTACAGTGGATGGCCGCGTTGCGGTCATTGAGGGAGGACGGCCGCTGACCGGGGCAAGTGTTCGGGCAACCGACCTGCGTGCAGGCGCAGGGCTTGTGATTGCAGGCCTTTGTTCTACCGGGGCTACTGTTTTAAACGATATTTACCACATTGACCGGGGCTATGAGAGCATTGAGAAAAAGCTTTCTGGCTTGGGCGCGGATATTTGCCGGGCGCATGATTAGATTTTTTACACTATTTAGCGGCAGTTCCGGAAACTGCGCCCTGGTAACAGCCGGAACAACCAATTTTTTAATTGACGCCGGGGTCAGCTGTGCGCGGATTTGCACGGCCTTAAAGCAGCTTGGCATAGGCCCGTCAGAGCTGGACGGCGTGCTCATCACACACGAGCACACAGACCACATCAGCGGGGCAGGCGTGCTTTCCAGAAAGTTCAATATCCCGCTTTATTCCAGTGAAAAAACGCTTGCACAAACCTACCGTCTGGTGGGCGGCGTGTATGAACACAACCTGCGGTGCATCCAACCGGGTGTGCCTTTTTCGTTGCGTGATTTTGACATTTATCCGTTTTCTATTCCGCACGACGCGGCCGACCCGGTGGGCTACAGCATGGCAAGCGGCGGGCGGCGGCTCACGGTTGCCACCGATTTGGGGCACATCACAGATGCGCTTTTAAAGGGTATCTGTAAAAGCGATGCGGCGGTGATTGAATCCAACCACGATGTGGAAATGTTAAAAAAGGGGAAATATCCCTATTTTTTAAAAAAGCGTATTTTGGGCGATTTGGGGCATTTATCCAATGAAAAGGCGGCATGGCTTGCCACTCAGCTTGCAAAATGGGGCACCCAAAAAATCGTGCTGGCGCACTTGAGCAAGGAAAATAACCTGCCCGGTTTGGCCTATCAGACAACGGAGCGCATGTTTGTAAAAAACGGTATCCGGGAGGGACGGGATGTATTGCTCAAAGTAGCCCCCAGAAGCGATATTTTAGAGATATAAAGGAGCGCTTATTGTGATTACGGTCAATCAGTTTTCGGATGAACGCCTTGGAGCGTGCGTCGAGGTGACAAACGGCAAAATAACTGCCAAAGCAACGCTGGATGTCGGCCCGCGCATTTTTTATTTTGCTGCAAATGGCGGGAACAATGTGTTTTTTGAAGATGTCAATGACACGGGCAATGCAAACGAGCAGCAAGCGCTGAGCCAGGAAGTTTACGGCGACAGGGGCGTTTGGCATCTCTATGGCGGGCATCGCCTGTGGGCCAGCCCGGAGAGCGCACCGCGCACCATTTATCCTGACAACCAGCCGGTTGCCTGCGAAATGACAGGCCGTGGTGTGAAACTGACCGCGCAAAAGCAAGTATGGACCAATCTGCAAATGGAAATGGAAATTGTGATGTATGACAATTCCAATACGTTAGACGTCTATCATCGGATTCAAAATCAGGGCGCGTGGGATATCAAATTTGCGCCGTGGTGTTTATCTGTGATGGCGGGCGGCGGCGTAGAAATCATGCCGCTCCCGGATGCGCAAACCGGCCTTTTGCCCAACCATTGGCTGGCGCTTTGGCCCTATTGTAAAATGAACGATCCACGCGTCACTTTTGGCGAAGCGTTTATCACCCTGGCGCAGGATACGGCTTGCAGCCATCCGTTTAAGCTCGGTTTAAAAAGCCAGCACGGCTGGGCAGCTTATTACAATGCGGGTACACTGTTTGTGAAATATTTTGACCCCAAATATGCGCAGGGGAATTTTCCAGACGGCGGCATGAATTATGAAACGTATACCAACAACGTCATGGTGGAGATGGAGTCGCTGGGCGAATATCAGCTGATTGCGCCAGGCGGCGTTTCAGAGGTCAAAGAGACCTGGAAGGTGATAGATGGCCTTAAAAAACCTGATTTTTCGGACGCAGGGTTACAGGCATTTCGGGCAGCTTATATTCAATAAATCGCATGTTACATAACAACCCCCGGCACACATGTGCCGGGGGTTTTACATTGGCGGATGATCATTTTTGGTTGTGTAATTGTCCCACGATTTTGAAACAAAACAGGCGGATTTTATGATTTCTAACCATTCCGGACCGTCTGCCTTTTCCACAACATAGGAATACACACCGGAGTGTGCAGTAATTTTTAGAATGAAAACATCTGGAAGCAGCAATTTTTTAGACCGCTTGACCCGTTTGATGTGCGGCAGCAAAATCTCTTCTTTCAAAATATCTGTATCATATGGTTTATAAGAAAACACCAATTTTTCAGTGGTGAGCGTCAGCCAGCCCGTCTGCCGGGTGCCCAAAAGCGTAGGCTTGGTTGCCCAGCCGTCAAATAGAAGCCCTTCCTCTGGTTCAAAAAATTTGTACATGGAATGCCACCTTTTTTGTATCTTGTTTGTATAAATGTAAATTCCTCGTCCAAACTAATCTTATTATAGGGCATAGTTCAACAAATGTCAAATATAACCATCAAAATGATAAAGAAACATCATCTTGATTCATATAATATGAAGTGGAGGTGATGAAATGGACAAGGAATTATTTTTTCTTGCAGGAAAAATTAAGGCAATCCGGGAACAGATGGGTATGACCCAGGCTGCGCTGGCCAAACGGCTTGGGCTAACCCGTGCCAGCATCAATAGCTGGGAGATGGGACTTTCCGTGCCTTCCACGCAATACATTGCCATGCTTGCAAAAATATTTGGCGTCTCTGCAGATTATTTACTTGGACTTGATGAAACAGCCTCCATTTCAGTGAAAGGATTGCGGGAAAAAGAAGTGGCGGCGCTTTTGAGTTTGATATCATGCTTTTTAGAAAAACGCTGACAAAAGCCCTCGGAATTTCCGAGGGCTTTTCAGTTTGAGATTCTACGCGATGGATCCATTTATTACAGATGGTTGAAGTGCTGTCCAAAACGGGCGGATGCAGTTTTTAAAGGCTATTTCAATTTTGCAATGAGGCTTTGAAATGTAGCTTTGCTTGACTGCCAAATTTCATACGCTTTAAATTTGACTTCTACCTGTAAATCATCTGAATTGGTGATGAGATCGTATTCCTCTTGGGTCAGTGTGTTTTTTAGTTCCGAAAGCGATTCGTCGTCCATTTTGGGGCTTGCCGTGTCCACAAAGCACAGCGGTGGAAACATCACACACCACCAATTTTGGCCTTTGGCTTCGCCAATTTCCACTTTAAGCGCATCGTAGGTGCCGGCTGGGAGCGTCAGATTTTTGTACGCCTTTGTAGGGAATTCGCTTTTTCCCAAAGAAACGGAAACGGCGTCGTCACAGCCGTTTGCCGCAAGTTCTTCCTTTGCAATCCGCTCAATTTCCGGAAGGTGTTCTAAGATGGTCTCTTTTGCCTGTGCCACGTCGGTATTTTCAAGAAACAGGTCCGAAGCTTCGCGGATAATGGCGTCGCGCACTTTGAGCTTTAACGCCTGGTCCTCATCCGAGTCACTGTTGGCAATCACATGGAGCCGCAGCACGCTGTCCGCCAGCGCGGTTTCAATGGTGCTAAAATGACTGGATACGCAAAGGGTTGTGACAATGCCAATCAGCAGTGCTGCCATCCATTTTTTCATGTTCATACCTCCGAAGAAAGATTTTTTCTAATCTAAGTATGAACCAGTTTACACAAATTTATACAGGATTGTGGGTGAATGTCAAAAACGCCGTATTATATGTTTGTTTGCAAATTTTATACGCGGCTTCGCAGGTTTCTAAATGGTCAAACAGTCCGAAAACGCTTGGCCCGCTGCCGCTCATCCGCGCGCCGCGCGCACCCAGCGAAAGAAGCTGCTGCCGGATGGTTTCAATTTCTGGATAACGCGCAACGGTCACGCATTCCAGCACATTTCCCATTTTTTCATAAAAATCCGAAAATTGGTTGGCTTTTATGAGCGCAGCCATGCCGGAAATATCCGGATGATGTAAGATGGCGTCCAGCTTTAAATTTTCATATACCCACGGGGTGGACACCGTAAAGTCTGGCACCACAATGAGCACGGGTGTCTTAGGGAACGGGGAAATCGGCGTCAGTATTTCGCCAATTCCCGTTGCCACTGCCGTGCCTTTTAAAATACAAAACGGTACGTCCGCGCCCACCTTTGCGCCCAATTCCAGCAGCTTGGCGGTTGAAAGCGGCCGGCCAAAAATTTCATTTAAGCCAAAAAATACCGCTGCCGCGTCTGCACTTCCGCCGGCAAGCCCCGCGCACAGGGGAATCTGTTTGTCAATGACAATATTGACGCCGGCATGGATGTTGGCGGCCTCCAAAAACAAGGTGGCGGCGATATGGGCGAGATTTTTTTCTCCTTGTGGGACATCGGCGCGGTTTTCACAGGTGACACGCACAGTTATGTCTGCATAGTCCGGCCGAATGTATACCCGGTCGCACAGCTCTACCGTCTGCATCAGCATGTGCACATTGTGGTACCCGTCCAGACGCTTGCTTAACACATCCAGCGAAAGGTTGATTTTTGCATACGCCTTAAATTGGTATTTCATATTTGGCCTCCGATCCAGTTTAATAAGATGTCTGCCTGATTCATTTTTGGGTGTTCAGTCACCATTTCCAGCATACGGTCAAGCGTTTTCCCGATGCTGGCACCGCGGATGCCCAGCTTTATCAGGTCACGCCCGCTGACGGCAAGATGGCGCAGCAAATAGGGCTGCTGCTCCCGCCATACAGTGCCGCGCGCCGCACGCACCATGTCCGCATCCGATTTTGAAAGCAGGCCAAATGCGCATTTTAATTCGATTAAATCGTCAAATAGCGATTCCTCTGGCAGACATTTTAAGCATTGTTTCACCAAAAGCGTATCGCTGGCATCTTTGGCCCAAAGCGGCGTATCCAGCAGACGCTGCAGCGCCAAAATGCGCCGGCGGTCTTTATTGGAAGCTTTGTAATCAGAAAGAAACGCCTGTGCGTCCATGCCATGTAAAAAGGCCGCCCATTTTACATGGGAACCGCCTTTCACACGTTTTACAAGATCTGGCACGCCTGTGTACACAGCGCGCGAAAGCCCAGGCGCAACAGCTTCAAAAATTCCGGTATCTGCCGCGTCCGCCATGCGTTCTACATAGGGCGCCAATAGCATTTTATGAAATTCGGCAAAAATTCGTTCTGCGCTGACAAACTGTATCAGCGTGCTGTTTTCCGTAATTGCGTCTTTGGTGTCCGGCGCAAGGCAAAAGCCCAGTGTACAGCAAAACCGGACAGCCCGCAGCATGCGCAGTGCATCTTCTAAAAAACGCACATTTGGATTGCCCACCGTGCGGATAACGCCGTTTTTGAGATCCTCTTTTCCGCCAAACAGGTCAACGATGCCAGTGCGCGGGTGGTAAGCCATGGCGTTAATGGTAAAATCACGCCGCGCTAAATCCGCCAAAAGGCTGTCGGAAAACGAGACTTGCGCAGGCCTTCGGTGCCCAATGTAGGGGCCGTCCACGCGAAAGGTAGTGATTTCCACAGCGTAGGGGTTGCAAAAGACCGTCACAGTGCCGTGCTTGGCGCCCGTATCCGCACAGTTTTCAAACAGCGCATGTATATCGTCCGGACGCGCGGCGGTTGCAATGTCAAAGTCGGAATGCGCACGGCCCAAAAGATGATCCCGCACTGCGCCGCCCACAACATAAGCTTCAAATCCGGCGTCATTTAACATGTGCAGGATGTTAAATATTTCGTTTGGCAGCCCCACGGTTTGTAAGCTCGTCAAAAATAAACGCCCCCAACTGCTGCCCCGCAAGCGGCTTTGCAATTTCCGAAACCGCTTTTGGGAAAAATTCCTTGCGCGCCTTGTTTTCAAACACCTGGTAAATTGCTTCGTCAATGGGGAAGGTTTTGGTCACCCGCACTGCCACGCCGCAGTTGAGCAAAAATTCCACGTTTCGGTCCTCCTGCCCAGGGATGGGGTCGATGAGAATGAGCGGCAGCCCTTTTGTGAGCGCCTCGGAAACCGTCAACCCGCCGGGTTTGGTCACAATACAGTCCGCCGCATCCATCATGGTGTCCACATTGTTCACAAATCCATAGATATGAATATGATTCCCCAAATTTAGCCGCTCTAAATGCCGTTTTAACTTGCGGTTGTTGCCGCATACGCAAAGAAGCTGAAACTCCATGCCCGATTTTGCCAGCCGTTTGACGTGCTTGGCCACCGATCCGTAACCCATGCTGCCTGTGATGACAAACACGGTGGGCATATCTGAAATCCCCAACGCTTTGCGTGCTTCCTGTTTTGATGCCCGCACTGAAAACTTGGGATGCACCGGAATGCCAAATGGCAGAATTTTTTCTTCTGGGATTCCTTTTTTTTGCATCTGGTGATTTAAAAGATAGGTTGCGGTGACATAGTAGTCTAAGTTTGTTTCCTCCCAAAACGGATGCACGGTAAAATCGGTGACAATGCCTACCGTAAGGCAGCGGATGATGCGTTCCTCCCGGTATGTGGTGAGCAGCTCGGCGGGGAACAGGTGCGTCGAAATAATGACGTCCGGCCGCTTGGCAACAATGTAATCCGCCAGCTTTTCCGACACAATGCCGGAGCCAAGCGCGCCCATTTTAATGTCAGTATCCAAGACATTTCGCTTTTCTGCAATCCGGTAAATCCGTCCATACAGCCGCGGCACGTATTTGGTGGAAATGAGACACCCTTTTTCGACCGTGTTGCTCAAAGCCGTGCTGAAAAATTTATATGCATCCACGATTTCGGTGTGGATGCCCTTTTCTTTTAAGCAGAGTTCTACTGCGCGGGCCGCGGTATTGTGCCCGCCGCCGGCAGATATGGTCAAAATTAATGCGTTCATGGTGTGTCCTTTCCTTATTTTTCAAATTGTCTTTTGCAGACGGTAACACAATTTTGGCCCCTGGCATACGATAACATTGAAACGGTCATCTTAAAAAATCAATTTTGGAGGTGTAATGTATGTCAAGGATGTGCTGCCAGGGATTGTTTAACGGCAATGACGGCATTTTGTTCTTCATCCTCATTTTCTTGCTGCTGTTTGGATGCTGTGACGATTAAGAATTTGTGTGACCAACCCATTTTAAAAGGAGGTGCGCGTTTATGTTCAGCTTTTTTGGCAATCGCTGCGGCTGTGAGGGAGGTTCTAGCAGTACGGCGCTTTGGTTTTTAATTTTAGTACTGCTTCTGTTCTTAAACAGTGATGACGGCTGCTGTGAAAAAGACACCGGCTGCTGCCAGTAATTGAAATGAAAACTGGGAGGATTTTTCATATGGACGATTGTTGTAACCGTTGTTCCAACAACTGTGGCTGCGGCGGATTTTTCGGTTCGCAGAACATTTGGATTATCATTGGCGCCATTGTTATTATTTGGCTGCTGTTTGCAAATGACGATAACAACTGCGGCTGCGGCTGCGATCACAGCTGCTGCTAAGCCAGCGTTTTCTCAAAAAAGGGTGCGGACTTTTCCGCGTCCTTTTTTTATTGAAGCAAAAAAGGAAGCGCATCGTTGTCATCTGCAATAAAAAACAAGGTATCGCCCACATATTCATAGGTTCCCGAAAGGCGCCTGCTAAAAATATCCGCATGAAAAAACAGCTTGGCATACTCTGTGTAGCTTGCGGCGTCATAGATCGCAAAGTCGGTGTTTGCATTTTTGCTAAGCTCGTTTAAAACTTCTGGGAGCAACGCAAGAGAATCCCGCTTTTGTAAAATGGCTGCTTCTAAAAACGCAAGCTGTACATTGTCGCGCCCATCGCTTGCGGTAAACGATTCAGTGTAGCGCACAAGCTGCTGCGCCGCTTCGCCGTCTAGGCGCTGCACGCCTTTTTTTAAATCAATCAGAAGCCCCTGTGAAGGGTCTTGATAATACATATCATAGGGCACATCAAATTCCACACCGCCCAAAAGGTCCACAATTTTTTGAAAGCAGGAAATGTCGGCAGCAATGTAGTGATGTACCGGGATTGGCACCAGCTCAGTGACCTTTTCAATCAGCATATCCGCACCGCCCACAGAATATACTGCACCAAGCTTAATATCGCCGCCCGCTACTGTGGTTTTAGCGCTGGCGGGGACCGACAGGATTTTGATGCTGTTTGCATCCGGCGAAAGCGACACAAGCAAAATGGCGTCGGTGCAGCCATGGGCATAGTCCACCCCTGCAAGCAGGATATTCATCCTTTCACTGGATACAGGCGACTGTAAATTGGCCGCGTTTTGCTGTACGCCGTAATAGATAAACCCACTTACTACACCCAAAAATGTGGCGAGAAAAATTCCCAGTGCCAAAAGGGGAAAGCGGATGTGAGATGTTGGATTTTGCACGAAAAACCGCCGCCTTTTTTACCGGCAGAAATTACCGGGTTTCTTACGTTTATCATAGCATAATTTTATTGACAAATCAATACCTTTGGTGTAAAGTATAAAAGGTGAGAGCTGCCATTTTATTATAGAAAGGAATGACGGGATTTGACGCTTAACCAGCTTGCGGTTGGAAAGGAAGCAATCATCACAGCAGTGGGGGGCGAGGGTGCGCTTAGAAGGCGTCTGCTCGATATGGGGCTCACACCCAAAACCAAAGTTTATGTGCGCCGTGTTGCGCCGCTGGGCGACCCCATCGAACTCAAGCTGCGCGGCTATGAGCTCAGCATCCGGAAAGAGGATGCAAAAAATATAGAGATTCAGCCTATCGGACAAGATGCTTAAAAATATACAACGATAAAAGAGGTGATTTAGTTTGAGTATTGTGTTTGCACTGATTGGCAATCAAAACTGTGGTAAAACGACACTGTTTAATCAGCTGACTGGCAGCAATCAGCATGTTGGCAATTTCCCCGGCGTCACAGTGGAAAAGAAAGAGGGCATAATTAAAAAGCAGAGCGAAGCGCGCGTGGTGGATTTGCCCGGCATTTATTCGCTTTCGCCCTACACTTCAGAAGAGGTTGTGACGCGCGATTTTTTGCTCAATGAAAAGCCGGACGGCATTATCAACATTGTAGATGCCACTAACATTGAACGAAATCTCTATTTGTCGCTTCAGCTTATAGAGCTTGGCATTCCCATGGTCATTGCGCTCAATATGATGGACGAGGTGCGGGCCAATGGCAATTATATTGACATCGATATGCTCACACAGGCGCTGGGCGTTCCTGTGGTTCCCATTTCCGCCAGTAAAAACGACGGGATTGACGAATTGGTGCGCCGTGCGGTAAAGACGGTGAGTGCAGGGATGGCGCCGGCAAAAATGGACTTTTGCAAGGGAGAAGTCCACAAAGCAATTCACTCTCTTGCCCACTTGATTGAGGACAAAGCACAAGAAAAAGGTGTTCCGGTAAGGTTTGCCGCAACGAAATTGGTGGAGGGCGATAAGCCCATGATTGCGCGGCTTGGCCTTTCGGAAAATGAACTGGACATTGTAGGCCATGTGGTGGATGGCATGGAAAAAAAGCTGGGCACCGACCGCGAAGCGGCGCTGGCTGACATGCGTTATGATTTTATCACCGATTTGTGCGCGTGCGCGGAGGTGAAAAACGGCGAGAGCCGCGAGCAAAAGCGCAGCGAAAACATTGACAGCGTGCTTACGCACAAATATTTTGCCATTCCTATCTTTTTAGGCATTATGCTCACTGTATTCTGGCTGACGTTTGGCGTAGTGGGCGCCACGCTTTCTAATGCGTTTTCCTTTGTCATTGACTGGTTTACCGGCCTGGTTGACACAGGGCTTCTTGCGCTGGGGGTCAGCGCTGGGCTGCACTCGCTCATCATAGACGGCGTGTTTGCCGGCGTGGGCAGCGTTTTAGAGTTTTTGCCCACCATTGTGGTGCTGTTTTTCTTCCTTTCAGCACTCGAAGACAGCGGCTATATGGCACGGGTGGCGTTTGTGATGGATAAGCTGCTGCGAAAGCTTGGTTTGTCTGGCCGCTCATTTGTGCCGCTGCTCATTGGGTTTGGGTGCTCGGTGCCGGCCATCATGGCCACCCGCACGCTTTCGAGTGAGCGCGACCGCAAAATGACCATTTTGCTTACGCCGTTTATGTCGTGCAGCGCAAAGCTGCCTATCTATGCGATGTTTACCGCGGCGTTTTTTGCAAAGTACAAGGCCATTGTGATGATTTCGCTCTACGTGCTTGGCATGTTTATGGGGGTTGTCACGGCACTTATTTTTAAAAATACCGCCTTTAAAGGAAAGCCCATCCCATTTGTGATGGAGCTTCCGGCCTACCGGTTCCCGTCTGCAAAAAATGTAATTTTGCACATGTGGGAAAAGGCAAAGGACTTTTTGGTCAAAGCGTTTACCATTATTTTTATGGCAACCATTGTCATCTGGGTGCTGCAAAACTTTGATATCCGGTTTAACATGGTGGAAGACAGCCAAAACAGTATCCTCGCCATGCTGGGCCGCGCAATTGCACCTGTTTTTGCGCCGCTTGGATTTGGAGATTGGCGCGCGGCTACAGCGCTTGTCACCGGGCTCTCGGCAAAGGAGGCAGTGGTGAGCACACTCACCATGCTCACCGGGGATGGGGACATCACTGCGCTGTTTACGCCGCTTGCAGCCTGCTCGTTTTTAACCTTTACCCTGCTGTATATGCCTTGTGTGGCAGCGATGGCGGCGGTCAAGCGGGAGCTGGGCAGCATGGGCAAGGCGGCTATGATGATGCTTTATCAAACGTTTGTAGCGTGGGTGACGGCCTTTGCGGTTTACAATGCGGGCAAGCTCATGGGCTTTGGCCGCGGCGTTATGCCGTCGCCGGCAGACGTTGTGATTGGTGCGGTGCTCACGGTTTTAATTGTCAGCGCCATTTTGTATCTTGCATTTAAAAAGAACCAGGGCTGCTGTGGCAGTTGTAAAAATTGTTCTATGAAGGGAAAGTGTTAGGTGATTGCCTGCCGCGCTTTGGCAGGCAATCATTTTAAAAAGGAGGATCCCATGAGAAAAGAAGTGTTTGCAGAAGGGAAGGCAATTGATTGGAAGGCCGTTCAGAAAAACCCGTTTTATGAATCGCTGGCCCGCGCGTCGCTTGATACGGCGGAGCAGTATATGAATGAAAGGCCGCAAGCGCTGCCGTATAGCCTGTTTAAACTGTTTTTGGAAACCGGCGACCGCGGGCAGTACGAAGCGTTTTACTTTCAGAGCTGGCGGCGGATGTGCCACCTTGCCATGGCAGCGCTCTTAGAGGGCGGCACGCGCTACATATCTGCGCTGGAGGATGCCATGTGGCATATCTGCGACCATTTTAGCTGGGCGCTGCCCGCGCATATCCGGGATGCAGGCGTGGCAGAGGCAATGACGCTCATTGACCTGTTTGCTGCAGAAACCGGGTTTTACCTGGGCGAAATCTGCCATCTTTTAGGCGACCGCATTTCGCCGTATGTGCTGGACCGGGTGAAAATAGAAGTGCGCCGCCGGGTGATTGGTTCGTTTCAAGAGAACAAATTTTATTGGGAAGAAAAAGAAAACAACTGGGCTGCAGTCTGCTGTGCAGGCGTGGCCGCCGCCTTTTTCTATTTTGCAGAGCCTGAGGAGATTGACGCACAGCTTGACCGGTTTGACCGCATTATGCAGGTGTTTTTAAAGAGCTATGGCGAGGATGGCGTGTGCCAGGAGGGTTACAGCTACTGGAACTATGGCTTTGGATTTTTCACCATTTATGCACAGATGGTAAAAGAATACACTGATGGGAAAATAGATTATTTTAAAAACCCCAAGGTACGAGAAATGGCCAAGTTTACCCAAAAGGCGTTTTTTTCAAAAACACAGGTGATCAGTTTTTCAGACAATCCGGAAAACCCGCCCTACTGCCTGCCGCTGCTGCACTTTTTGCACAGGCAGTATCCGGAGGTGGAAATCCCGGAGATGGAAAAGTCAGACTGGGATGACAGCGTCAGCAACCAGCGCATCAAATTTGGCTGGGCCATCCGCAAGTTTGCCTGGACCGACCCCGATTTTCGCGATTATGGGATCCACAATACCGGTACCGCGTTTTATCCGGATGCACAGTGGTATATTAAAACGGACTGTGGATTTTCGTTTGCCGCAAAGGGCGGGCACAACAATGAACCGCATAACCACAATGATATTGGCTCGTTTATCCTGGTAGGCGCAGCGGACGATTTGGGCAGCGGGGAATACACCCGGCAGTATTTTTCTAAAGATGGACGCTATACGTATCTTGTCAATTCTTCCCGGGGGCACAGCGTGCCCATCATAGACGGCGTGCTCCAGTGTGCGGGAAAGGCGTTTGCCGGGGCTGTGAAAACAGCCTCAGACGACACATTTTCCGTTGAGATTGCAGGGGCATATGCGCTTCCAAACCTGCAATCGCTTGTGCGGACCTTCCAGTTTGACAACAAACGTGTGGCGCTTACCGACCACTATGCATTTGATACCGCGCCTAAAACGGTGGTGGAGCGGCTTGTGTCCACCTACCAGCCGGTGCGGACCGAAACCGGCCTGTCGGTTGGGTGCGCGCACATCTTATTTGATGCGCAGGAATTGGACTGCTCCATTTCCTCTGAGCAATATAAGATGCACAATGGCTCGGACAAAACGGCGTATTTGATTGACTTTGCAGTCAAACAGCCCAGCGCGGAATTTGATGTGACACTCACTTTTACAGTTTAGGAGGAAAAGATGAAACAGGTATTGGCAATCGATTTGGGCGCTTCCAGCGGGCGCGGCATTTTGGCAAGGCTTGAAAACGGAAAATTTTGTTTGGAGGAGATTCATCGATTTCCCAACAACGGCACCTATGTGAACGGCACGCTCTATTGGGATATTTTGTACTTGTATGACCAAATCAAGCAGGCCATGCAAAAGGCCGCCGCAAAGGGCGGGTTTGACAGCATGGGCATCGACACCTGGGGTGTGGATTACGGCCTGATTGATGAAGACGGCGCGCTGGTGTGCAACCCGGTGCACTACCGGGACACGCGCACGCAGGAAATTTTAGAGGATGTATATCACGTCATTGGGCAATCCGAGCTGTATGCGCGCACGGGCATTCAGCTTTTGGATTTTAATACCATATTCCAGCTCTACTATCATGCGCACAAGCGGGCGGGGCAGATGGAACGCGCCCAAAAATGCTTGCTGATTCCCGACCTGCTCAATTACTTTTTGACCGGGCGCGCCTGCAATGAATACACGGCGGCGTCCACCACCCAGCTGTTAAATCCCCACACCCGGCAGTGGGATGTGGAGCTGATGGAGAAGCTGGGCATCCCCACGCGGCTGTTTGGAGAGATTGTGCAGCCCGGCCAAACCATTGGAACGGTGAGCAAGGCGGTCTGTGAGGAGCTTTGCATCCCGCCGGCCGATGTTGTGGCAGTGGGGTCACACGACACCGCGTCGGCTGTGGTGTCTGTGCCGGGCGAAAGCAGCGATTTTGCATATATCAGCTGCGGCACCTGGTCGCTGTTTGGCACTGAGCTTGCCTGTCCGCTCATCACCGATGCAGGCCGTATTTCGTCCTATACCAATGAGGGCGGCGTGGGCGGCACCATCCGCTACTTAAGCAATATCATGGGGCTGTGGCTCATCCAGGAGTCGCGCCGCGCGTGGCTTAGGCAGGGGCAGACGCTTTCTTTTAATGATTTGGAGCAGGCCGCGCGAACCAGCGAACCGTTTGCGTGTTTTATAGACCCCGACGCGCCCGAATTTGCAACGCCTGGAAATTTGCCTGAGCGCATTGCGGCGTTTTGTGCGCGCACAGGCCAGAGCGTGCCGCAGTCGGTGGGTGAAACGGTGCGGTGCATCTATGAGAGCTTGGCGTTAAAATACCGTTATGCGCTCAAAAATCTGGAGCACATTACCAAAAAGGCATTTGACTGCATCCACATTGTGGGCGGCGGCACCAAAGACCCATTTTTGTGCCAGCTCACCGCTTCTTCATGCAATGTGCGGGTAGCAGCGGGGCCTGTGGAGGCCACTGCACTTGGAAACATTGCGGTGCAGCTCATGGCGGCGGGTGAAATTGCTGATGTGAAAGACGCGCGGCACATCATCCGAAATTCGTTTGATATAAAGGAATACCAGCCCCAATCCCCGGCGGACTGGGATGCGGCATACGAGCGGTTTTTAAAATTAATTGGATGAGGATTTCGCACTTATGCAAATTGGAACTGTAAACCTTTTAAATCCTGTGTTTTTGGCGCCCATGGCCGGTGTGACCGACCTGCCGTTCCGCGTGCTGTGCAAGCGGTTCGGCGCTGGGCTTGTGTACAGCGAAATGGTGAGTGCCAAGGCGCTTTGCTACCGCGATAAAAAGACGGCGGCGCTGCTGCACACCTGCACGGAGGAGGCGCCGCTTGCAGTGCAGATATTTGGCAGCGATCCGGACATTTTGGCCGAGGCCGCGCCGCTTGCGCTTAAAACCGGCGCGCAGATTTTGGATATCAACATGGGCTGCCCGGCGCCTAAAATTGTAAAAAACGGCGACGGCAGCGCGCTGATGCAAAACCCGGCCTTGATTGAGCGCATTGTGCGCGCGGTTTCGGGCGCGGTATCCGTGCCGGTCACGGTAAAAATCCGCAGCGGGTTTGAAACTATAAACGCCGTAGAAGCCGCAAAGGCGGCGCAGTCCGGCGGAGCGGCAGCCATTGCGGTGCATCCCCGCACGCGGGAGATGTATTACAGCGGACGGGCGGACTGGGATGTGATTTTAAAGGTCAAGCGCGCGGTGCAAATTCCCGTCATTGGAAACGGCGACATTGTCAGGCCTGAGGACGCCAAAGCCATGCTTGACACCACCGGGTGTGACGCGGTGATGGTGGGGCGCGGGGCTATGGGCAATCCGTTTTTGTTCCGGCAGATTTTAGACTTTTTAAAGACGGGGGATTACGCCCAGCCAACCCTGCTTAAGCGGCAGTCAGTACTTTTGTCACACCTTTTGATGTTAAAAGCTGAAAAAGGAGAGCAGGTTGCATCACGCGAGGCGCGCAAGCATGTGGCGTGGTATGTAAAGGGGCTGCCCGGCGCGGCGAAAATGCGGGATCGGGTAAACCGCACGCAGTCCATGGAGGAAATGGACGCAGTGGTTAAGACGTATTTTTCGGCGCTGTTATCTGGCGCTGAATAAAAAATGTTGATTTTTCCAGCCAATGGGCGTATAATATAAAAGTTAAACTTGGCGGACAAGCTGTCCGCCGCGATAGATAGGAGTATTTTTTTACATGAGCAAGAGAGAAGATTTGCGCAACATTGCCATTATTGCGCACGTCGACCACGGCAAAACCACGCTGGTGGACGCCATGTTAAAGCAGGGCGGCGTATTTCGGGAAAACCAGCAGGTGGATGAGCGGGTGATGGACAACAACGATTTGGAAAAGGAGCGGGGCATCACCATTTTGTCCAAAAACACGTCGCTGATGTATCATGGCGTGAAAATTAACATTGTGGACACCCCGGGCCACGCCGACTTTGGCGGCGAGGTGGAGCGGGTGCTCAAAATGGTGGACAGTGTGCTGGTTTTAGTGGATGCGTTTGAAGGCTGCATGCCGCAGACCCGCTTTGTGTTAAAAAAGGCGCTGGCTCTAAATTTAAACCCCATTATTGTCATCAATAAAATAGACCGCCCCGGTGCGCGCCCCTATGAGGTGGTGGACGAGGTGCTCGAGCTGTTTTTGGAGCTGGATGCCACTGACGAGCAGTTTAACTCGCCCGTCGTGTTTACATCCGCACGGGATGGTTATGCAACCCGCAGTCCGGACATTGCCGGCAAAGATATGACGCCGCTGTTTGAGATGATTTTGGAGCATGTGCGCCCGCCGGAGGGCGACGAGAATGCGCCGCTGCAATTTCTTATTTCCAACATTGACTATGACGACTATGTGGGCACCATGGCGCTGGGCCGGGTGGAGCGCGGCACCATGCGCACCGGGCAGCCAGTCGTGGTGTGCGCCAAGGACGGCACCACGCGGCAGGCCAAAATTGGGAAAATTTACCAATTTGAAGGTTTAAAACGGCAGGAGACCGAATCAGCCAAGGTGGGCGACATTGTCAACATTTCAGGTGTGGGCGCCATCAATATCGGCGAAACACTCTGTGCGCCCGACTGCGTGGAGCCGCTGCCCTTTGTGGAGATTGACGAGCCCACGCTTTCTATGACGTTTTCGGTCAACAACAGCCCGTTTGCCGGGCAGGACGGCGAATATGTCACCTCGCGGCATCTTAGGGACCGGCTGTTCAAAGAGATGGAAACCAACGTCAGCCTCCGGGTGGAGGAAACCGATTCCGCCGATGCATTTAAAGTGTCGGGCCGTGGTGAGCTGCACCTTTCTGTGCTCATTGAAACCATGCGCCGGCAAGGATATGAATTTCAGGTTTCAAAGCCTGTGGTCATCAACAAGGAGCAGGACGGCCAGGTGCTGGAGCCTGTGGAATTTGTGGTGATTGACGTGCCGGAGGAATATGTGGGCGTGGTGATTGAGCGCCTAAGTGAGCGCAAGGCACAGATGCAAAATATGGCAAACGGCGCCAACGGCTACACGCGGCTGGAATTTAATATCCCGTCCCGCGGATTGATTGGCTACCGGTCCACGCTGCTTACTGATACGCGCGGCACCGGCGTGATGAACAATGTGGTGTCGGGCTATGAGCCGTATAAGGGTGAAATTGTAAGCCGGCAGCGCGGTTCGCTGGTTGCATTTGAAACGGGTGAGAGCGTCACATACGGCCTGTTTAATGCGCAGGACCGCGGCACGTTGTTTATTGGCCCGGGCGAAACAGTGTATGCCGGGCAGGTGGTGGGCGAAAATTCCCGCGCCGACGACGTGGAAGTCAATGTGTGTAAGAAAAAGCATGTCACCAACATGCGCGCGTCCGGATCGGACGAAGCGCTCCGGCTGGTGCCCCATGTGGTGATGAGTTTAGAGCAGTGTATTGAATTTATCGGCGACGACGAGCTTTTGGAGGTCACGCCAAAACACCTCCGGCTGCGCAAAAAGATTTTGGACAAAGGGATGCGGGCCAAGGCGCGCAACGCAAAAAATTAAGCGGGAAGGGGGAAGATTTTCATGGTGCAGTTTGGAAATGACTGGGACCAGCTTTTGGCAGATGAGTTTCTAAAACCATATTATCAAAAGCTGCGGGAATTTTTAAAGCAGGAATACAGCACACATGTTGTCTATCCCCATATGAACGACTTATATAACGCCCTTAAATGGACATCCTATGAAGCAACCAGGGTAGTCATTTTGGGGCAGGATCCGTATCATGGGCCCAACCAGGCACATGGGCTGGCCTTTTCCGTAAAAAAGGGCGTGGAAATTCCGCCCTCGCTTTTAAACATCTATCAGGAGCTGCACGACAGCTTGGGATGTTATATCCCTAACAACGGGTATTTGGAAAAGTGGGCGCGCCAAGGCGTGCTGCTGTTAAATGCGGCGCTCACCGTCCGGGCTGGCATGGCCAATTCCCACCGCGGCCGCGGCTGGGAGGAATTTACGGCACACATTATCAAATTGTTAAATGCGCGCAAAGACCCGGTGATCTTCCTTTTGTGGGGATCCAATGCCCGTGAAAAAAAGCAGTATATCACAAATCCCCGTCACTATGTGTTTGAAAGTGTGCATCCAAGCCCGCTTTCGGCCAGCCGCGGATTTTTTGGATGCGGGCACTTTAAGCGGGCAAACGAGGTGCTTAAGAAGCTGGGCAAACCGCCCATTGACTGGCAGATTGAAAATATTTAGAAGGAAGGTTTTACAAGTGAGCGAAGCATGTAACCATGACTGTGCAAGCTGCGGTGCAGACTGTGCGCAAAGAGACCCAAAGAGCTTTTTGGAAGCGCCCAATAAAAAAAGCAGCATCAAAAAGGTAATTGGCGTAGTGAGCGGCAAGGGCGGCGTGGGGAAATCGCTGGTGACCGGGCTTTTGGCAACTGCCATGCAGCGGCAGGGCTATCATGCCGGTATTTTGGATGCCGACATCACAGGCCCGTCCATCCCAAAAATGTTTGGTATAAAGGGCCGTGCAGAGTCGGATGGAGAGGCGATTTATCCCAAAACCAGCAAAACTGGGATTGACATTATGAGCGTCAACCTGCTTTTGGAAAACGACACCGACCCGGTGGTGTGGCGCGGGCCTATTATTTCAGGCGTAGTGAAGCAGTTTTGGACCGATGTGGTGTGGAAGGACGTTGACTTTTTGTTTGTGGACATGCCGCCCGGCACCGGCGACGTTTCGCTGACCGTGTTCCAGTCGCTGCCGCTTGCCGGCATCGTTGTGGTGGCATCCCCGCAGGAGCTGGTTTCCATGATTGTGAAAAAGGCCGTAAAAATGGCGGATATGATGAACATTCCGGTTTTGGGCATTGTGGAAAACATGAGCTACGCGCTCTGTCCTGATTGCGGAAAGCAGATAGAGGTGTTTGGCAAAAGCCGGATTGAGGAGACGGCAAAGGAGTATCACATTGATACTGTGTCAAAAATCCCCATTGACCCCAAACTGGCCGCCGCCTGTGATGCAGGTACCATTGAGCTGTTTGACGGCAATTGGCTGTCCAATTTGGTCTCTGTGCTAGAGCAGATAAAAGGAGTGGAATGACAAATGGTAAAACACGTGATTTTTTGGAAACTCAAAGCAGAAGAAAAAGCAAATGCAGCCGCACATGCAAAAAAACTGCAGTCCATGTTTGACGGCCTGATAGGAAATGTCGAGGGCTTAGAGCAGGCGGAAGTGGGGCAAAATTACAACGGCGGTGACTTTGATTTGTGCCTCTACACGGTATTTTCTTCCAAAGAGGCAGAGCGCGCCTATCAGACGCATCCGCTGCATTTGGAAATCAAAGCCGTGGTAGCCGCTATTAAAGAAGACCGCGTGTGCGTGGATTACGAGAGATAATTTCTAAAAAACTGAATAAAGGATGAAAAATCTTCCAATACTATGAGCAAACGAATAGGATTGGGAGATTTTATTTTGTTTAAAAATTTTTTGCTTTATCATGAACCGAAAAAATCATACGACTTTAACCTTTTGGGAGACAACCGCAAGCTGGACACTACCGTTTATCC
>JAJXRJ010000005.1:0-31397 GCA_021629085.1 Oscillospiraceae bacterium
TGTGGCATCAAATGCCTGACAGCTCTTTTTTAAACACAAAAGCGCCAAGTTTTTATGTACATATTTGGCGTTTAATGTGGTAAGAAGCAGCTTCATTTCCGGCCTCCCGCAGATGCTTTTTTCTTATTATATCACAGGGAAGGCCGGCTTGTCATCCATATTTTTCAATTTTTTAAATCTATTTTAACATCGCCGCAAGCGCGGTCGTTTCTTTCTATGTGATTGGTTGCATACTGCAGGCTGTCGTCACAGTATTCCACACAGCCTTCAAAGATCGCTTCAATGGTTTCTAAAATTTCGCCGCCCTGAAAGCTGGCTTTGTCGTGAATCACAATTTTTTTGGGTGAAGTGCTGATAAGCTCGCTCAAAAGCATATCATAAACACCAAACTCACCATCTGAAATTTCACAGAGAAAATCGGTTTCGCAGTTTTTTGAAAGCCGGTTTCCCGCCGCGTCTGTCAGGATGTACGCAAAGCCATCCCCTTTTCTCACATGTACCTCATCGTATTTTGAATCTTGCAGCTCCACAAAGTATTTTAAGAGCTTAATAAATTCATAGTATTCCTTTTTCATAAGCAGATCATCCACAACTACTTCTAAGTAGGATTCCATCCGGCAAAGGTAGTCGGACAGCCGGAAATGAACAAACCCGCCGACCAGCAGTGCGGTTTCTTCTTGCAGATAATCGTCAATTTTTTCGGATAACCTTGCAATTTCATTTGGTGTAACCAGCGCGCGGGAAATTTCCTGCTTTTCTTCTGTGTTAAAATAGCAATATATCTCATCGGCGAACCGGTCCATATATGGCCAAATGTAATTTTCCATCATATATTCTGCCAGCACGCCACACGTGTTTTTCCGAACCGCTTCTGTGTCCAGCGCCGCCTTTATCATCAGATGCTGCCCGTTTTTGGAATAGTAAGAGCTGATATATGCGCCCGACGCTTGCAAGGCGTGCAGCACCCGGTCGGGCGGATATGCATGGTGCGGTTTATTTTCCAGTCCAATTGTAACGCACAATCGATTCACATCCTTTCCACTTTGTAGTATGCGTTCATTTTTACGTTCTATTCCCGTTTAAGAAATGATTGCTGCACTTCCGATATCTTCCAGCATCCGTCTGCCTAAGCTGACATATTGAATATTTCGCTGCATTAAAAATTGTTTGATCTCTAAAAAAGAAGGATGGCGCTCAACCGCGCCGTAAAATGCAAGCGTGTTTTTGTCAAGTTTCAACGATGCGCCGCCGATAAACCCATAGTCAAATCCATCTAAACGGATGTGCCCCGGCAAGATTTCAAGCACATCCAGCCCGGCACGCCGTGCCGCCGCACCAATGCCGCGGTCAGAGGTGATGATAGAGGTTTCGTCC
This sequence comes from Oscillospiraceae bacterium, assembly GCA_021629085.1. Lineage (GTDB taxonomy): Bacteria > Bacillota > Clostridia > UMGS1810 > UMGS1810 > JAJXRJ01. Next base: position 1,375 of record JAJXRJ010000005.1, read on the forward strand.
ACCACACACACAGAGCACTTTGCATAGCCTTGCCTTACATCAATCAGACATAGATTGGCGCGGGCAAGCAGTGTTTTTACAACCGGGTCTGCAGTGCGGCAATTTAAAATTGCAAACTTTCCGACCCTCGCTATATTATATGCGGTATCCGCCGGGTAGTTACAGCCAAGAGTTGTCTTGCCGGGGAGAATTTCGCATTCAGGCAGCAGACGCTGATAGGCCAAAAAAAGGCTTGGCTCGCATACAAACTGTTTTTTCCAAATATGCACCAACTGCAAATCAGGATGGGCATTTAACGGCGGCAAAAGCGCGTTTAAGCGGAACGATGGCACCACGCACTTGCAATACGGCTGAAAAAGCCGGATGTCGGCGTCACAGCTCACTAAAAGCTTTGACACGGGGCGCACAGGCAAATTGGGAATCATAGTACCATCTCCTTAAGGGGGATTTTGGTTTCACATTGTTATAAGAATTTGGAAGTTTCTGCACAGACAGTAGAACGGCATACCATTTACGGTATGCCGTATGTCCCTTGCTATCGTTATGGCAGAATCTCCAAATTTGTTTCGGCCTGGATCACGCCAGGCGGTGTTTCATATGTATCTGTTTTTCACGTTGCCTCGTAAATTCTTACAAGTGTTACCATTGCCTGCTCAACCGTATAGGCATCCCTTGGGGCAAATTTGTTTCCGCCCACACCCACCATAAACCCTAAATTGCAGATGGTTTGAACAGCATCGGATGCCCACTGCGAAATTTCAGCCGCATCATCAAACGCAAACCACATTTCAGTGGCTGGCATCGGCATTTCTCTGTTAATCATCCGCACAAGGATGGCAGCCGCTTCTTCACGGGTAAGCGCATCATCCGGCGCAAATTCTGTCTCAGATTTTCCAGTTATAATCCCCGCTTGATTCAAAGCATGCACTTTCTGATTATCAGTATCCGTAAACATCACGTTCTCATCAGACACGGTTATACTCCCATTTACACATAGGATTAAATTATAAATAAGTTCACAAAATTCTTCGCGCGTAACCGGCTGAGGATAGTGATAGTTTCTTCCTTCTTCTGCGATATGTAATGCTTCTGCTTTTTTAGCGCTGTCTTTTGCCCAGTCAGAGATAGAATCAACTTCCGTTGCGCCTGACAAAGAAATTGCAGGAACAAGCGACATGATCTTATCAACATAGGAAACATCATCAAACGTATAAACTGCTTTGAGCTGCCTGCCGGCTCCCGGAACCGCATTGTCTACCCCGCCATCCCTGCTGATATAGGCGCACGATACAAAGTCATCCGTTAAGACCCCTATGTATAGCCCATCATATGAGATTGGCTGCGGTTCAGGCGAAAGCGTCATCATACACTGATCTGCAATTTCAAAAAATTGATTGATATCCACTTCATAATTTTCCCCGGCGATATATATTTGCACCCCTGTTACAGCTTGTGTATCTATTCCGAAAAAATGGGATAAAGGAATTGTTTTTTCAAGGTTTTCAGCAGCAAACACGGCGCCGGTTCCATTGAAAATGAGAAAAAAAGTGAGTAACAGACAAACTTTTTTCATGGTACTTCCCTCCAAATACTATTTCAAGCGTTCTGATATACTGAGCATTTTTTCAATTATACATCAAAATTTATAACGGCGCAATAGACCACAGAGAATTTTTAAAGCATTCCCGCAAGCCCGCCTTTTCAAAATATTTTTTACGAAGCTTCTTCTAAGTATTTTGTCCATCATATCACACTTCGTGCTAAAATCCCATACTATGATACTATCAGCGGATTCATTTTATCTGCTGTTCATATAGCCGCAATGCCCATTCCCCTGCGTTTGGGCACTGCGGCATTTTATTGTTGACAAGCGGCAAAAAACATGCCATAATGGGAGAAACAAAACAGAAAGGAATAAAAAAATGGCGGATATCAAAATGCATGTAAAAACTATACTTGACGAAGTGATCGCAGTGCGAAGAGCGCTGCACCGGCATCCGGAAATTGCGTTTTTAGAGCATCAAACTGCAAATGCAATATCCGCGTTTTTAACCCGCCATGGCATCCCGCATAAAACTGGGGTTGCAAAAACAGGCGTGGTAGCGCAGGTGACCGGGAAGCATCCCGGAAAGACCATCCTCTTTCGCGCCGATATGGATGCGCTCCCCATAAAGGAAGAGACCGGCCTTCCCTTTCAATCGGAAATAGACGGCATGATGCACGCCTGCGGCCACGACATTCATGTTGCCACGCTTTTGGGGGCAGCCTATGTCATCAATCAAATGAAAGACCAGCTTTGCGGTGCAGTGCGGTTTGTGTTTCAGCCCGCCGAAGAGGCAACCGGTGGTGCGGCGGACATGATTGCACAGGGCGTTTTGGACGGTGTGTCCTGCGCATTGGCCGCCCATGTGTGTCCCGAAACTGAAACGGGTGCTGTCAGCACCAAAGCGGGCGAATTTTATGCAAGCCCCGACCATTTTAACGTGACCATCCACGGCAAAGGTGCACACGGCGCGGAACCGCAAGCCGCCATTGACCCCATTGCCATTTCTGCTGCAATTATCAGCAATCTGCAAAACATCGTTTCGCGCCAATTAGATCCACTCTCCCCCGCCGTGCTCTCCATCTGCTATATCAATGCTGGGAATTCGGAAAACATTATTCCCGACACCGCAAAATTTGGGGGGACATTCCGCTCCTTTGACAACGATACGCGACATCGCGTGCGTGATTTGATTGAGGCGTATATCAAAAATACCTGTGCAGCGTTTGGCGCAACCTACGACTTTCGCTATGTATTTTTATATCCGCCCATTATAAACGATGCGGCGCTCACAAATCAGTTTGTGGCAAGTGCCAAAACCGTTTTGGGAAGCGAGCGTGTAAGATTACTGGATAAGCCCTGTATGCTGGGTGAAGATTTCTCTTATTTTGCAAACGCCGTCCCAGCCTGCTATTTTAAGCTGGGGTGCAGGCAAGACCCCGCGTATTCGTCCAACGCGCTGCACACTGCAACATTTAATCCAAATGAAGACTGCATCCAGTATGGTATCCAGCTGTTTGCCGAATTTGCACTAAATAAAGAAGCATCACCAAACGTTAACGCGCAATAAAAAAAGGCCGCTGCACCAGTATGGCTCTGCAGCGGCCTGGGCTTTTTACAAGCCCTTACGATTTAAATAAGCTGGACGGTTTTACCTTAAGCCCGTGCTTTTTCATAACGATATCTTAAACTCACTTCCGTTTGGGAATGAGCAGATGCTGGCTTGGTTTTAACACCGCATCTTCCTCTAAGCTGTTAACTGCGCAAATTTCACTTGCGGTTGTGTGATAGCGTTTGGCAATATCCCAAAGCGTATCGCCGCTCTGCACAAAATAGACCGTGATGCTTGCCAGCGCCGTTTTGTCAACCTTTTTCTCCGTATTGAGCTCCAAGTCGCACACAGCGTCCAGTTTTGTCACCAATACCACACGTGTTTGAATGCACAGCACAATGCGAAGTTCAATTTGGCCGGAAGAATTGAAACTATAGTTTAAGTGTTCCACGTCAATTTTAAATTTCACATCGGCATCTGGCGCGCTTTTCTCCAACTCTTCTGTGTGGGTGAAGGGAAATTCCTTTTTCACATAACACACGGGGCTTGCCTCGGAATTGGAAAGGTAGATGACCGTTGCTTCCGCGATTCCCTCTAAAATGAGCTTTCCGCCCTGGATGGATGCATTTTTTACCTTTGGCACAATACAAATATTGTAAATTTTTGCCGCCTGTGGCATATCTGCATCCAGACTAATGTACTCTTTTAACATATGCTGGCTTACGCGGTTGTCTAAAAGCTCGGTAATCTCGACGGGCTTTTTCACCAAAGCAAGGTCATAGTCCGGACAGTAGGCGTCAAAAATCACCTCAATCTCGTGCTCCTCATATGCATTGGTTACCACTTCAATCACTGCCTGCATGTCAATAATACAGTTGCTGCCATCATCCCCTTGTGCCTCTCTGCATTTTAAGCTTTTCACGCACAAGTCCACATCGCAAAGCATGGAGGGCAAAATGTTTGGCACATCAAGCACCTCTGTAAATTCCATACTGTTTTCCGCGGTTTGTAACATGCCTTCTGCATTCAAATAGAGATTGCAGACAGAAAGGTCGCCTTTTACGACTACCTTATTGTTAATAATTTTTACATCCTTGGAATCAATGCGTGCATCCGATTTTAAGAGCTCTAAAATATTTTGCCCGTCACCCAAAACCAGCGCGTCGCCCACTTCAAATTCGTCGGTTTGGCAGAGCGCCTTATTAAAAGATTTTGCCGTACTGCGGCGCTGCGGGATGTCAAATTCCTTTGGCACGTCCAAAACCACTTCCATTTTCTCGGTGTTAACTGCGGCAACCGAGAGGGCAACAGTGGATTTCACAGATACCTTTCGGCTATTTTGCACCATTGTCTCCATCTTATCGGCGCGTGCCTGCACGGATAAAAAGCTGAAATCATCCACGCCTGCCACTTCAATTTGATGCGAAAACGGCGCCTGATAAAAAATGCTGCGGATACTGCTCCCATTCTCTTCGTCACTCAAATACAAAATTTCATAGTCAACCGTTCCCGAAACCGTCACCTTATCCTTTTGTGCATACCGCTCTTTTACCGTGGGCACTGCACCAGCGCCCACCACCTTTAAAACATCCGGTTTTGCATCTGGTACAATGATATCGATATCTACACTCGTTTCGTATACGCCGTCGCAAAGCTGCCTGTTTATTTGAATGTCTTCATAGTCGAGGTTCATTGCCATAGTTACCGCTCCTTTTATTTTAATGTAGTTTTACAAAATATATATGCTTGTATTAAAACAATTATCACAAAAATCAAAAAAGGGATTGGATTTTTCAAATTTTATAAAATACATATAAAAGAAGCGGCATAAATCGAAATACAAAAAAAGAGCTGTATGTATACAAACAGCTCTTTTTCTATATGCATTATACCTTAAACATCAGGATTATTTCATTTTGTTTTCCATATCCTGAATCATTTTTTTCACCATCTGGCCGCCAACCGAGCCTGCTTCTCTGGAAGAAAGGTCACCGTTGTAGCCCTGTTTTAAGTTTACACCCACTTCGCTTGCAGCTTCCATTTTAAATTTCTCCATAGCCGCTTTTGCTTCAGGAACCACGATGTTGCTGCTTTTTTGGTTGTTGCTGGACATCTAAAATCACCTCCTGTAACTTTGTCATTACTAATTTGCACGAAATTCCAAAGTTTAAACAGGGAAATATTGTAAAATTTATTGTGCCATCCAGCTTAAAAGCAGATTCACCTGGCTGTCATAATACGCATGCTTGGAAGCGCTGTCGGAAAGCTGAGACGCTTCTTTTGGGCGCAGGGTCAAATACAAATTGTCTGGCAAATCCTGATAGGCCTCACCCGAAAACACCTGCAGTGATTTGAGCGGGATTTTGATATCTGCATCCGGCGCATCCGGCGTATACCCATAGGGGACCAGCTCCGAATAGGTTGCAACAAGTTCTTGTATCTTTAAATATTCAAACATATAGTCGTCCACAATTTGAAGCATGGACTGGGCGGTGGAAAGTTCCGCCATCAGCTTTTGCGACATGGTCATAAAGGTCTGCGGGTCGTCCCTTTCAGAATTATACGGAATATAGCTAAACAAAACCTCCGTTTCGCCGTCACCGTTGACATCGCCGGTAAGGCTTGTCAGGTCGGATCTCATTTGCTGTATCGTCTGTTGATCCACATAGAGGTTTGTAGTCATGAGCACTGTTGCGTCAGGCTTTGTCTGAAAAAATATGGCCTTAATAAGCGAAATCACCACAACTGCAACAATGACGGCAATGAGTGCGGGATAGCGGTAGTAATCCCATATATATTGAAGCCGCTGCCCTTTTGGCACCTCTTTTAATCTTACCACATGGTCTGCCAATGTGCGTCTCTCCCCTTATCGTTTGTTAAATCCACCACATATCGCCCTTTTGCTCATAAATCAACACGTCCTGCAAAAAGCGCATCGCTTTTTTAAGCCCCTCGAGCGGTGTCATTAAGCTGTCCTCATGCTCAATGCTGATGACGCCATCATAGCCACCTAAGCGCAGCTCGCTGATCATATCTTTCCAGACGGAAAAATCATGCCCATATCCCACTGAGCGGAAAATCCAGGCACGGTTTATTTCGTCCGCATAGGACTTCCCATCCAGAACACCGTTGGTTTTGGTGTTGATTTCGTCAATTTTGGTATCTTTGGCATGGAAATGGTATATCGCACCGCGCAGCTTCCGAAGTGCGTACACCGGGTCAATCCCCTGCCAGAACAAATGACTGGGGTCAAAGTTTGCGCCAATGATATCCCCCACTGCATCCCGCAGGCGCAGCAATGTTTCGGCGTTGTATACGCAAAAGCCCGGGTGCATTTCAAACGCAATTTTTTTCACCCCATACTGCTTTGCATATTCCGATGCCTTTTTCCAATAGGGAATCAGCACCTCATTCCACTGGTAGTCCAAAATTTCGGTAAAATCGTTTGGCCAGGGGCAGGTGACCCAGTTGGGTGTTTGATCTGCTGCACAGCCGCCCGGGCAGCCGGAAAATGTGATAACAGTATCAATTCCCATCTGCTGTGCAAGCCGGCAGGTCCGCTCAAAATCAGCGTGATAGCGCGCCGCCTCCGCCGGGTTTGGATGCACTGCATTGCCGTGGCAGCTCAACGCTGCAATTTCAATGTCATATTTTGCACACAAATCCTTTACCGCTTTGATTTTATCCGGCTGGTCAATGATTTCCTCCGGCTTCAAATGCTCTGTTCCGGGAAATCCACCCGCGCCAAGCTCAATGGCCTGTGCCCCGTTATCATGCATAAATTTTAACGCTTCTTCCAAAGTCATGCCGCCGAATACCGGCGAAAATACGCCAAGCTTCATGTAAACCAGCCTCCCAATTAAAATTTGCTTCTTTGGTAACTATATCCCATTTGAAAATGGTTTGTCAATAGCATCTGTCAAAAATTTAAAATTTGTTCACAATCGCACAATGGGAAAAAATTTGTAGACAGGAATTAAATTCTGTGTTACAATAAATAAAAAGCCAAAAACAATTAGGAGGAATGGGTGTTTTGAACAGCTCATACAATATCTTTTCTCTGCTGCGATTATTTTTGCGCAAATGGTGGATTTTACTGATCTGTGCAGTGGTTGCCAGCGCGGCGTTGTTTTTTTACACGCAATACTTTACCATTCCTGTGTACCAAACCTCCGGTTCACTGTTTATCCGGAATACCAGCAGCAGCCAGACTGGTTCCGACGGCGAGGTGCGCTTAGACGAGCTGATGACCTCGCAGGAGCTTTTAAAAACCTATATGGAAATTTTAAATTCGGAACGGTTTTACAACCGCTTGCGTAGTATTTCCGGCTTGACCTATTCCAACAACGCCATGCAAAACATGATCTCCATGGCCTCAAAAAACCAAACCGAAGTACTGCAAATTTCCGTCATCGCTCCCCGCCCGGCAGACGCATACATCCTCTTGGAAACCATATTGGCGGCGGCACAGGATGAAATTCAGTGGATTGTGGGCGGCGGCAGCATCAAGGTGCTAGACCATGCCACCTATCCAAACGCTCCGATTCCCAGCGCTACCAAGCGCAATACAGCCATCGGATTTATGGTGGGGCTATTGCTCGCGATGGGCGCTGTGGTAATCATCGACATGCTGGATCGGCGCGTGAAGGACAGTGACGATTTAACAGCAATTTACAACCAATATGTCCTGGGCGAAATTCCACAAATACATGCATAAACCGGCGTCCCTCCGGTTAAAAACTTTATCACCATAAAATCAAACGCTGTGAGAATTTGATCCCACAGCGTTTTTTTCACTTATTTGAGTTCAATTAAACCATAGTTTCCGTCTTTGCGTTTGTAAACCACATTGACCTCCTCTGTGGCAGAATTACTAAAAATATAAAAGCTATGCCCCAAAAGGTTCATTTGTAAAATTGCCTCTTCAGCGCTCATGGGTTTGTTGTGATAGGTTTTGGTTTTCACAATCTGAAATTCCGGCTCTTCCTCAATATTTGGGGCCTCCGCCTCCACACTTGCAAATGCGCCCTGTTTGAGCCGTTTTTCCAGCTTTGTTTTCTGCTTGCGGATCTGGCGCTCCATCAGCTCCACCGCTTTGTCGATGGAATGGTACAGATCGTCACTGGTCTCCTCGGAACGGTAAACCATCCCATTATAAAAAATGGTAATTTCTGCGGTATGATTCTCTTTTTGCGTGGAGAGCGTCACATTTGCCTCAGCCTCTGCTTCAAAGAATTTGTCGAGCTTGGCCACCTTCTTTTGCGCATACTGCTCCATTGCGGGGGTCAAGTCCATCTTTCTGGCGATGATTTTGTTTTTCATACCAACATCTCCTTTGTATATATTTATGGTGCGTCACCATTTTTTATCTCGTATAATTGATACCCCATTTTTTAAGAATTAAACAATCTTTGTGTGCACATGCCGCGTGACATGACAGCCGATGTTGACTGCCACAGGCAGTCCAGCAATGTGGGTAGGAAAGGTTTCGATATTGACAGCCAAAGCTGTTGTGGTCCCGCCAAACCCCTGCGGCCCAACCCCAAGGCGGTTAATTTTTTCTAAAAGTTCCGCTTCCATACATTTATAATACTCCATTGGGTTGCGGATGTCAATGCTTCTTGCAAGCGCTTTTTTTGCAAGAAGCGCACATTTTTCCATTGTACCGCCAATTCCCACGCCTACTACCATGGGTGGACAGGGATTTGGCCCAGCCTTCTCTACAGTGTCTAGCACAAACTGCTTGACTCCTTCTTCCCCAGCAGACGGGCTGAACATCTTAAGTGCGCTCATATTCTCACTGCCAAACCCCTTTGGTGCAAAGGTAATGTCAATTGCATCCCCCTCCACAATGTCGTAATGAATAATGGCGGGCGTGTTGTCATTGGTGTTGACACGCAAAAGCGGGTCAGCTACCACCGATTTTCTGAGATAGCCTTCGGCATACCCCTGCCGCACACCTAAATTGATGGCCTCTGTCAGATTGCCTTCCACAAATACATCACACCCGATTTCCACAAAAAACACCGCCATACCGGTATCCTGGCAAATGGGCATGCGCTTTTTTTGCGCAATCGAAAAGTTTTCAGCAATTTTTTCAAGAATATCGGCGCCAAGCGGAGACTTCTCTGCCTTGCGTGCCTCTAAAATTGCTCGCTGCACATCCGCAGGCAGGCAATAGTTGGCCTCCATGCACATTTGTTTTACCGTTTGCGTAATGTCCTTTGCAAAGATCTTTTTCATCTATATCCTCCCCGGTCAATCCTTTTGGTCGACACCCGACATCAACAACAGCTCTTTAATCCGCTTGCGCACCGCATCGGTCACATCAGAATATTCCAGTTCGCTCAGTGCAATCATTTTATAAATGGACTGTATATTGAACCCAACCCCGTGCCGCATTGCTTCTAAATGCTTGCGCAAAGTCGCCACATCACCGCGGGCTGCCGGGCCGGTTAGCATGGTGACCATATCATCTGCTTCCAGCATTCTTGACACATTCCAGCGAATAATAGGCGCAAACATTTCCATCCGCCCCACGCCGGACGTTTTGAGCACCTCATTTCCCATCATTAAAAGGTCGGAAACAAAGCTGGTCATAAAGCACAGTGCAAAATGATACACTGCTTTTTGTCCCGGCTTCACTTCAATATATGGAATGCAGCGCTCGTCAACTTCATCGATAAAATCCCAATAGCGCTTTCCATAGCCCTCCAAAATAAAGGTGAGGCCGTCTAAGTTTACAGGCACTTTCGTATCAAACAGATAAGGCGGATGAAATGAAAAATAGGTGTTTGCTTCGCCAATATCTAAAATTTCTGCCCCTTCCACACCGCTCAAACAGCAAAATATTTTGTTCTCCGGCTTTAACATTCGGATTTTATGCATGGTTTTTCTGATATTATCGTCTGAGGTAGAAATAAAGATAAGTTCTGCTGTACGCAGTGCCTTTTCCAGTTCGTCAAAGGCTTTGCAATCCACGGCAACTGCCGCATCCACCGCCCATGCCAGCTCCCGGCTAAAAAAGCCTGTGACTTCAAAGCCCTTGGATTTCATATAAGCGGCAACGCTAATTCCTGCCCGGCTTGCGCCAACAAAAGATACTTTCATAACAACCTAACCTCATCGGTTTTTAACGTTTGTAACACCGCTTCCAAAGCTAGATCAAACCTCCACAAAGCCGTCATAAATTTTTTGTGCTTCTCCGGTCATATAAACGGCGTCATCGGTGTAACGGATAACAAGGTCACCGCCAATGAGCTTCACTGTTATGTCGCCGCCTTTTTTGCAAAATCCATTTTCCACTGCCGCCACTGCCGCAGCGCACGCACCAGTGCCGCAGGCCCAGGTTTCCCCGCTGCCCCGCTCCCAAACGCGCATTTTTAATGTATTTTCATCAATCACCTGTACAAATTCGGTGTTTACGCGTTCTGGAAATAGCGGATCGCTCTCAAACGCTGGCCCCATTTGTTCCAGGTCTAAACTGTCCACATTGTCGCAAAACACCACACAGTGCGGATTCCCCATGGATACACAGGTGATATCATATTTACCACCCGCAATATTGACACTGCGCGCCACAATTTTTTCGCCGTCCAAATTCACAGGGATATTTTTTGGCGCAAATTCTGCTTTGCCCATATCCACCTGCACATAGCGCACTTCACCGTTTTGCTTTTTTAACTCCAGCGTTTTGATGCCGGAAAGCGTTTCCACCGTGAGCTGTTCGCCCTCCACAATGTGATTGTCGTGTAGATATTTTCCAATGCAGCGGATGGCATTGCCACACATTTTGCCCTCGCTGCCGTCCAAATTAAACATCCGCATTTTTGCGTCCGCCACATCCGACGGGCAAATGAGCACCACACCGTCGCCGCCAATCCCGAAATGCCGGTCGGAAAGCCGAATGCTCAGCCCTTCGGGGTTTGTGATGTCCTGCTCAAAGCAGTTAAAATAGATGTAGTCGTTGCCGCAGCCCTGCATTTTGGTAAACCGGAGCTTGAGCGTTTCAGTACGCATATCGTTGATATTGACAAGCTCCGTGGAATACTCGGAATACCGGCTTTTTAGGCAGTTTAGAAGCGCCATGGCAGTATCGATAGAGGTGAGGCAGGGAATGCTGCGCTCCACCGCCTTGCGGCGAATCCGCACACTGTCACGGGTGGGAATCCTTCCCTTAGAGGAAGTGGAAACTACATAGTCCACCTTGCCGCTCTCAATCAAGTTGAGCGCGTTGTTGTCCGATTCGTGGATTTTTTCCACGATTTCCACGTTCATGCCCGCCTTCCGGATAATTTGTGCAGTGCCATACGTAGCGTAGAGAGAAAAGCCCATATCGTAAAACTTTTTGGCCAAATCGGCCAGCTCGCCCTTGTCGCTGTCGCGCACGGTGAGGAATACACCGCCGTGCTTTTTCATGCGGTAGCCCGCGCCAATGAGCCCCTTATAGAGCGCTTCCTCCAGCGTACTGGCAATGCCCAGCACCTCACCGGTGGATTTCATCTCCGGTCCTAAATGGTTATCCACGTCAATCAGCTTTTCAAACGAGAACACTGGCACCTTGACCGCCACATAGGGAGACGTTTTATAAAGCCCTGTACCGTAGCCGATGTCCGCCAGCTTTTCGCCCAGCATCGTGCGTGTAGCTAGATCTACCATGGGCACACCCGTCACTTTGCTGATATAAGGAATGGTACGCGAAGAACGCGGGTTGACCTCAATGACATACAGCTCATTGTGATAGATGAGATATTGGATATTGATAAGCCCCTTCGTGGACAGGCACACCGCAAGCTTACGCGAACAGTCAATAATTTTTTCAATCATCTCGTCGTCCACATTCCACGCCGGATAAACCGCAATGGAGTCGCCAGAGTGCACGCCGGCGCGCTCAACATGCCGCATGATGCCGGGAATGAGGATGTTTTCACCGTCGCAGATGGCGTCCACTTCAATTTCAATCCCCATCAAATATTTGTCAATCAAAACCGGGTTTTCAATTTTTTGCGATAAGATGATGCCCATGTACTCTTTTACATCATCCTCGTTAAATGCGATAATCATATTTTGCCCGCCCAGCACATAAGACGGCCGGAGCAGCACTGGATAGCCGATTTCCTTTGCAGCCAAAAGCGCCTCGTCCGCCGTCATCACGGTGGTGCCCTGCGGGCGCTTGATTTGAAGCCCCTCTAACAATGCATCAAACCGCTCGCGGTCCTCCGCCATATCAATGCTGTCGGCCGAGGTGCCAAGGATGCGGACGTTGTTTTCGCTCAAGAAATGGGTGAGTTTAATCGCCGTCTGCCCGCCAAACGCCACGACCGCGCCGTATGGTTTTTCCGTTTTGAGGATGCTCATCACATCCTCCGGCGTGAGTGGTTCAAAATACAGCCGGTCAGCAGTGTCAAAGTCAGTGGATACGGTTTCAGGATTGTTGTTGACAATCACCACTTCATAACCCAGATCTTTGAGCGACCAAACGCAGTGTACCGACGCATAGTCAAACTCAATGCCCTGCCCAATGCGGATAGGCCCAGAGCCAAATACAATGACTTTTTTCTTTTTAGAGCCCCGCTCTAAAATGAACTCTTTTGCTTCGTTTTCATCGTCATAGGTGGAGTAAAAATAGGGCGTTTCCGCTTTGAATTCCGCCGCGCAGGTGTCCACCATTTTGTAAGATGCATAGCGCGGGTTGGCAATTTTCTGCCCGGTGTAGGCTTCAATGGTCTTATCCAAATAGCCCATTTTCTTGGCCTTTAAGTAGAGCGCGTCGTCCAAATGCCCCTCTTTTAGCAGGTTGTCCATGTCCACCAGGTTTTTGAGCTTATATAAGAACCAGTTGTCAATCATGGTGATATCATGGATTTCAGAAATGGAAATTCCACGTTTTAACGCTTCATACACCACAAAAATGCGCTCGTCAGTACAGTTGTGCAGCTCCTTTGCCACCTCTTCGTCGGTCATATCCATCGCTTTTTTGTAGTTTAGGCTGTCCACTTTAATTTCCGCGCCGCGCACCGCCTTCATAATGGCCTGCTCAAACGACGAGCCAATGGCCATGACCTCGCCAGTGGCCTTCATCTGCGTACCCAGTGTGCGTTTTGCATACACAAACTTGTCAAACGGCCATTTGGGGAATTTGATGACCACATAGTCGATGGTGGGCTCAAAGCACGCCCAGGTGGTGCCGGTCACCGCATTTTTAATCTCGCTTAACTCATAGCCAATGGCAATTTTTGCCGCCACTTTCGCAATGGGATACCCTGTGGCTTTGGACGCCAGCGCCGATGAGCGGGACACGCGGGGGTTTACTTCAATGACTGCATATTCAAAACTTTCAGGGTTTAACGCAAACTGGCAGTTGCAGCCGCCCTCCACTTTGAGCTCAGAAACAATACTTAACGCCGCATTCCGCAGCATTTGATATTCTTCATTCGCCAGCGTCACTGCCGGGGCAATGACAATGCTGTCGCCGGTGTGCACGCCAACTGGGTCAAGGTTTTCCATGCTGCAAACCGTAATGACATTTCCCGCACTGTCGCGGATGACCTCAAACTCAATTTCCTTCCATCCAGAAACACACTTTTCCACTAAGACCTGCGTAATAGGCGATAATCTGAGGCCGTTTGCCGCAATTTCACAAAGCTCCTGTTCATTTTTTACAATACCGCCGCCTGTGCCCCCCAGCGTAAATGCTGGGCGAATAATGAGCGGATAACCGATTTCATTTGCAAACGCAACCGCAGATTCCACATCATTGACGACAGTAGACGGAATACAAGGCTGGCCAATTTTTTCCATGGTTTCTTTAAACAGCAGCCGATCCTCTGATTTATCAATCGTCTCCGGATTTGCCCCAAGGAGCGTCACGCCATACGTTTCTAAAAATCCAGATTTTGCAAGCTGCATGGAAAGTGTGAGCCCCGTTTGCCCCCCCAAAGTGGATAAAAGGCCGTCCGGGCGTTCTTTTTTGATGATGCGTTCCAGCGTTTTTAAGGTGAGCGGCTCTATGTAAATTTTATCCGCCATGGCGTTGTCCGTCATGATGGTGGCTGGATTGGAATTGACCAAAATGACTTCTAACCCTTCTTCTTTTAACGCACGGCAGGCCTGTGTGCCCGCATAGTCAAATTCCGCGGCCTGTCCGATCACAATCGGGCCGGAACCGATAACCATAACACGTTTGAGCTTTTTATTTAACGGCATATTTTATGTACCTCCTCCACACATGAGATAAACTGATCGAACAGATAGGAAGTGTCCTGCGGGCCTGCAGCCGCCACTGGCTGGAACTGTACGGAAAACGCAGGCATGTATTCATATTCTACACCCTCTACGGTGTTGTCATTTACGTTTTGAAAACTCACTTGTGCCCCCTTTGGAAGCGTGTCGGCCAAAATGGTATAGCCATGGTTTTGGCTGGTGATGTAAATCCGTCCGCTCTTATGCGCAACCGGCTGGCTGGCGCCGCGGTGGCCATATTTGAGTTTTTGGGTTTTGGCCCCTTGCGAAAGCGCCAAAAGCTGATGGCCTAAACCAATGCCGAACATGGGGATTTTTTTCTCACAAAGCACCTTAATTTCCGCAATGATGCCGGCGTTTTCCATCGGGTCCCCCGGGCCGTCTGACAACAGGATACCGCTTGGTGAAAGCGCCAAAATTTCTTCTGCCTTGGTGTGCCCAGGCACAATTTCCACCTTGCAGCCGCATGCAGTAAGCGCGTGCTCCGCGTTGTGCCTTGCGCGAAAGTCCACCAGCACAATGGTTTTATCTCCCTCGCCCACTGTGGCGCGCACTCCATCAGACACGCTTTTAACGGCATTTTCAATTTTATACTGCCTGAGCGCGTCAAAATCAACCTCTTTTGTTTTACTGATCATCCCATTCATAACGCCGTATTCCCGCAAAATTTTTGTGAGCGCACGGGTATCAATATCCCAAAGGCCAATGATATTTTTTTGCTTTAAAAAAGTGTCAAGATTCCCCTTACTCCTGAAGTTGGAGGGCTCCTGGCACCATTCTCTGACAATATACGCTTTTAATGCGGGGTTGCCGCTTTCGCATTCCTCATCAATTACACCATAATTTCCTGCGAGTGGAAATGTTTGAACCACAATCTGCCCGAAATAGCTCGGGTCGGTGATGGTTTCCATATACCCCGTCATGGATGTGGTAAACACAACTTCGCCAACGGCTTCACCCGCGGCGCCAAAAGGCTTGCCCTCAAAAACTGTTCCGTTTTCAAGTACTAAATAAAGCTTTTCTTCCATTTGCGTTCCTCCAGACCTCATTCTTATATCTAAATTATTATAGCATACTCCTATCGTCATTTCAATACAAACTTTTTATAAATCTTACAGTTTTTTACTTTTTAGATTTGGTATTGTTGATGATTTCCAAAAGAAAACCGCGAAAGGCTGTCAAATTTTTCATACTTCTATATATACAAATAAATAAAACTGTGGTATAATGCTATACATAATTGTAAGGATGTAATATTTTTGTGGGCGCAGCGCCCGCAAACACATAAACGGAGGAGGAGTTTGCATGAGCAACATAACCGAGCTTTTTGGAAGCATGGTCTTTAACGACAGCGTGATGAAATCAAAGCTGCCCAAGGAGACCTATAAGGCTTTGAAAAAAACCATCAGCGAAGGAAAGAGTTTGGACATCCATGTGGCAAACATTGTGGCAAGCGCTATGAAGGACTGGGCCATTGAGAAGGGCGCAACCCATTATACGCATTGGTTTCAGCCCATGACAGGCATCACTGCCGAAAAACACGACGGCTTTCTCTCTCCCACCGACGACGGGCGGGTGATCATGGAATTTTCGGGCAAAGAGCTGATAAAAGGCGAGCCGGATGCATCCAGTTTCCCTTCCGGCGGGCTGCGCGCCACATTTGAAGCACGGGGCTACACGTCGTGGGACCCCACCTCCTATGCGTTTATCAAAGACGGCTCGCTCTGTATCCCCACTGCATTTTGCTCCTACAGCGGCGAAGCGCTGGACAAAAAAACGCCGCTCCTGCTCTCTATGGAAGCGCTTAACACCCAGGCGCTGCGTATCTTGCGGCTGTTTGGCAACGACACCGCCAAGCGGGTTACGCCCACAGTTGGGCCAGAGCAGGAATATTTCTTAATTGATAAACAATATTATGACCAGCGCAAAGACCTCATCTTTACCGGCCGCACCCTGTTTGGCGCATTGCCGCCCAAAGGCCAGGAGATGGACGACCACTATTTTGGCTCCATCAAAACGCGGGTTTCCGCTTATATGAAAGATTTGGACAATGAGCTGTGGAAGCTGGGTGTGCTTGCCAAAACCAAGCACAACGAAGCGGCGCCCGCCCAGCATGAGCTGGCGCCGGTGTTTACCACCATCAACATTGCCGCCGATCACAATCAGATCACTATGGAAACCATGAAAAAAGTGGCAGAACGGCATGGGCTGGTGTGTTTGCTTCACGAAAAGCCCTTTGACGGCGTCAACGGGAGCGGCAAGCACAACAACTGGTCGCTTTCCACCGACACTGGTATCAATCTGCTGGAGCCGGGCAAGTCGCCCCATGAAAACGCGCAGTTTATCCTATTTTTAGTGGCAGTGCTAAAGGCGGTAGATGAACATCAGGATTTATTGCGCCTTTCGGTTGCCAGTGCAGGCAACGACCACCGGCTGGGTGCAAACGAAGCGCCGCCCGCCATTGTCTCCATGTTTTTGGGCGATGAGCTCACGGAAATCCTGGATTCTATCGAGAACGGAAATACCTATAACAAGCGGGAAAAGGCGATTATGGAAATCGGCGTGGACGCCCTCCCCAACTTTCCGAAAGATACCACCGACCGCAACCGCACCTCGCCGTTTGCATTTACCGGAAATAAATTTGAGTTCCGCATGCTGGGCTCGTCGCTTTCGGTATCCGGGCCAAACATTATGTTAAACACCATGGTGGCAGATGCCCTGGAGCAATTTGCCGATGAACTGGAGCAGGCGGACAATTTCAAAAAAGCGCTCAACGGGCTGATTCGGCGCACCATCAAACAGCACAAGCGCATCATCTTTAACGGCAACAACTATTCGGATGAATGGGTTTTGGAAGCAGAGCGGCGCGGGCTGTTAAACTTGCCTTCTACTGCAGAAGCACTCCCCTACTTTAATGACGAAAAAAACATCCGCTTGTTTACCAAGCATCATATTTTTACAGAGAATGAAATTCATTCGCGCTGTGATATTTTACTGGAAAGCTACAGCAAAACGGTCAACATCGAAGCGCTCACCATGCTCGACATGGTGCGAAAAGACATCCTTCCGGCAGTGTGCGCCTATATCGGGAAGCTGTCCTGCACGCTAAACGCCAAACGCGAAGCCTGTAAAACGGCAGGCTGCAAGGCGGAAACTGCGCTCATTGAAACGCTTTCTTCGCAAAACGACCTACTGTATGAACGCGCCGAACAGTTAGAAGCGGCGCTTAAAAATGTGCCGCAAGCGGCAAATGCTGAGGTGGTTGCAAAATACTACCGTGACTTTGTAATTTCGGCCATGCGCCTGGTGCGCGAAAGCGCTGACCAGTTAGAAACGCACACCGCCCAGAGCGATTGGCCCTTCCCCACGTATGACAAACTGCTTTATGGAATTTAAAATCTTATAACAAATAGAAACCTTCTTTTGCAGGTTTTGGTATAAAACCGCACAGATTCGCAAATCCTTATAACGTATCTTAAGCGGGCTGCCTGGCAGCTTTTACCAAGGAGGAGTTGCAAATGAAGGTTTCGCTCATTGTCCCTGCATATAATGAGGAGCAAGTGATTGAGCGCACGGTTTGCCGCGCGCTTTCTTTTTTGGCGCAGACGTTTTCCGACTATGAACTGGTTGTAATAAACGACGGCAGCACCGACCAAACCGCCGAAATTTTATCGCGCTATCAGCATGCAATCAAGCTGGTCAACATCCTCAAAAACTGCGGAAAAGGCAATGCTGTCCGCCAGGGGATCCTGGCTTCAGACGGCGATGTTTTATTTTTTACCGACGCAGACCTTTCCTATGATTTAGAATATATCAAAAAAGCCCTGCCGCTTCTTTCTAAGTACGACATTGTCGCCGGGTGCCGCACAAATCAGCGGGAGGGCTATTCTTTTTTCCGGCGGCTGCTTTCCAAAACCTTTGCAAAGCTTGCCAAAAGCGTGCTAAAATGCAGCCTGACTGACACACAGTGCGGGTTTAAAGGATTTCGCGCGCATGCGGCAAAAAGCGTGTGTGCACTATGCTCCCTAAACGGGTTTGCGTTTGATGTAGAAATGCTCTACGTTGCCGAAAAATATGGCTTTTCCATGCATGCAATGGATGTGTGCGCAAACAGGCAAACCACCAAAAGCAAGGTCAATTTTATCAAAGACCCCCTTTTGATGGCGGCGGATATTTTGCGGGTAAAGCTCAATGACTTTGGAGGGAAATATGAACCAGTTGCCACAAAAACTGAGCATTTCTAAGAAAAATAATCACATCCGCGAACTTCTGTTTTTTTCCGCTTGCCTTGCCGCACTGACGGTCAAAGTCTATCTGTTTGGGTTTTTGTATTTCCCCATGCTGGATGACTACATTCAATACGACGTCTATCAGATGTTTCCCCCGGCCTATATTTTTAAACAGGCGGGCACCATTTATACCCGTCCTTTGGCCGCGCTGTTTGACATCTACATATGGGGCCCGCTGTGGCCGCATCTAAATATTGCGCTCGCCATCCTTACCTGCTTACACTTTTTGTCCGGATTGCTTCTCTACGACGGGTTCCGGCGGCTGCATCAGCCGGTGGGAAGCCTGTTTTTTGTCATCTATTTTTTGTTCCCCCTGCACTTTGAAGGCGTTTACTGGGTGAGCGCTGCAACACGCGTGGTGTGCGGCATGCTGTTTGCTGCGCTGTCGTTTTGGTGTGTCACACTTTATTTGAACCGGCAAAGCAACTGGATGCTGATTTTATTTGGCGTATTTGGTCTGTTTGCCTGCGGGTTTTATGAGCAGGCTGCCATCACAGCAGCCCTGCTTGCCGTTTATGCCGCCGCTGTGTCACACAAGTGGAAGCTTCTCTGGATTCCTGCGGCATATTTGGCCGTAACCGCGGTGTATTACTTCGCATTTTCGCACAGCGGCAACCTTTCCGGCAGGGTTTCTCCCGGCCTTTCCCTGATTGCCATCGCACAGGAGGCGGTGCGGGTTGTAAAAATCTTTACTGTCGGCACATTTCAAATGATAAAAAACGGCGTAGTAAAAGGCGTACATCTCTACGCCAACATGCCTGTTATGGCGGCAATTACACTTGTTTTATCCGCCCTGCTTGCCTGGGGGCTTCCGCACAGCAAAGCGCGGGCACCGCGGCGGTTTCTCTTTGGGCTTTTGTTTGCGGCACTGCCGCTTGCGCCGTTTTTCCTGCTCAAAAATTCCTACACCGCGCTTAGAAACACCTTCTTTTCCTGTATCGGCATTGCGCTTATATTTGATATGCTCCCGCGAAAAAAAGTGGTTTGCTTTGTGACCGCGCTGATCTTTATGGCCGTTTCTGCCTGTGAGCTGGATCAATACCGGCAGGTGTATGAAACCGACCGTGTGATCTGCCAGCGCATTGTGCAGTCCGGCCTGATAGAACCACACAAGTCCTACTACCTCATTGGGGCAAAGCCGTGCTATGTGGAGGCAAACTGGTCGCACGCCGAGCATTTAAAAAATGTCACCTCCAGCGACTGGGCGCTCACCGGCGCCGTCCGCTCCTACGCAAACGACAAGGATATCCAGCTCATCGTTCCGGTGGAGGACGCGGCGCTTGCTACCAATCCGGACTATATCCGCCTCTATATGGACGATTCATTCCATATTTTTCAATAATGGTTCCATGCCCCAGTGCGCCACCATCACACCAGCGCTGCACGAAACAGGGCCGTCCAATTTCTTAGAAGGGGCAATCTCCCCTTTGACATTCTTTTAAAAATTGTTTATAATGGTAAAAAGCGCGGAAAGGAGAATTTTTACAGTGGAAAATAAGGTGAACGTGCTGGGCGTTTATGTGGATAAGGTGACGGTTTCACAGGCGGCGGACCGCATTTTAAGCTATATTGACGCAGATGGGCCGCACTGTGTGTTTACGCCCAATTCAGAGATGATTATGTCGGCCTACCGCGACCCGGCGCTAAGAGAAGTGCTCAACAGCGCGGATTTGTGTACGCCGGACGGAATCGGTGTGGTATACGCCTCCAAACTGCTGCAAAGCCCAATGCCGGAACGCGCCGCCGGATATGACATTGCCTGTGCGTTGCTGCCAAAGCTTTCCAAACGCCATTTAAGCCTCTATTTGTTCGGTGCAAAGCCCGGTGTGGCACAGGCGGCGGCAAACGCCATCAACGCCCAATATCCGGGGATTCACATTTGCGGCGCGGCGGACGGCTATTTTGATGAGGCAAAGGAACAGGCCATTATTGCAGACATTGCCAAAAAACAGCCCGACGTGGTGTTTGTGTGCCTGGGTGTGCCCAAACAGGAATTTTGGATTCACAAAAACAAAGCACGCCTAAACGCCCGTGTGCTTATGGGGCTTGGCGGATGCCTGGACGTGTTTGCAGGTACGGTTAAGCGCGCGCCCGAAATATATCAAAAATTGGGCATTGAGTGGCTGTACCGCCTGGCAAAAGAGCCCAAGCGGATTGGGCGGATGATGGATTTGCCCAAGTTTGCCGCAACCGTTCTTATAAAAGGCAGGAAATTCCCGCAAGATTAACAAATTAGGAGGAAGCTTATGTTTGACGTAACAAAATTTGGCGTGGTTGGCGATGGAACCACCAACAACACCGAAGCGATAAGAGCGCTGATTGAAACGGCTGCACCAACAGGCGGCACGCTGTATTTCCCGCCGGGGCAGTATCTGACCGGATCCATCCGGCTCAAAAGCAATATGACGCTCTACCTTGATGCGGGCGCTGTCATTTTGGGAAGCGCGCGGGAAGAGGACTATCTGGAGCTAAACGGCATAGAAGGCCTGCGCCCCTACCGCTCTGCACTCATCAGTGCGGTGGGCGAAAAAAATGTCACTATTGCCGGGAACGGTATTTTGGACGGCCAGGGGCAAAACTGGTGGCACATTCGCAAAGACCGGCTGCGCCCGCGCGCGATTCAGATGATTCTTTGCGAGAATGTCAAAATTAAAGATATCAAAATTCAAAATTCCGCCACGTGGACAGTGCACCCGCTGTGCTGTAACAATGTGACTGTGGACGGCATCACCATTGTGAACCCGGCAAACTCCCCTAACACGGACGGCATCAACCCGGAAAGCTGCAAAAACGTACATATTGCAAACTGCCACATTGACGTGGGCGACGATTGCATCACCTTAAAAGCCGGCACGGAAAACGATATGTTACAAAAAACCATGCCCTGCGAAAACATCACCATTACCAACTGCACCATGCACAACGGGCACGGCGGCGTGGTAATTGGCAGCGAGATGTCGGGCGGCGTGCGAAACGTTGTCATCACAAACTGTGTATTCCACGGCACTGACCGCGGCGTGCGCATCAAAACCCGGCGAAAACGCGCTGGGATTGTGGAAGACTTGATGTTCCAAAACATCATTATGGAAGATGTCAAGGTGCCCATTGCGCTCAACACCTATTATCGCTGCGATGCCGACGAGCACGATATGGAGCTCTTTTCTCTGGATGCGCGGCCGCTGGATGCTTCCACCCCCATCATCCGCAATATTTCAATGGACGGCCTGTTGGCCAAGCGGGCTTCGGTATCTGCGGCGTATCTGTATGGCCTGCCCGAATGCCCCATATCTGGGCTGCGGTTTACCAACGTGCGCATTCAAATGGAAAATGACGGAACCTATTTTGACGAGCCCATCATGTCGGCCCAGCGGCGAAAGACTTGCGGGGAAGGCCTGTTTGCAGCCAATGTATCCGACTTTGTTCTTTCCAATGTAAAGATTACCCCGATAAGCGGCAAGGACGTCACATTTCACCAATGTGAACAGGTAGTGCTGGACGGAAAGCAGCTTTTCTGACACACAAAAGCGCATCTTTTTCATACACTGTAGTAGCTTAAAAAAAGAGGTGTAAAGAAAGATGCCGTATGACAGGGAAGCAGCGAAAGCCTATGCAAAAAAATGGGCGTTTAGCCGCAATCCGGCGTATTACGATTTTCATGGCATTGGCGGCGACTGCACCAATTTTGTCTCCCAATGCCTGTATGCCGGCTGCGGCGTGATGAACTTTACCCCGACCTTTGGATGGTACTATATTTCCCTAAACAATCGAAGCCCTTCGTGGACGGGTGTGCAGTATCTTTACAATTTTTTGATATCCAATCAAGGTCCGGGGCCCTATGGCGAGGTGCGCCCGTTCCGCGATGCCGAAATCGGAGACATCATCCAGCTGAGCTTTGACGGGGATGTTTTTTCCCACTCGCTGTTCGTGACCAATGTCGGCGTGCGCCCTTCGCCCAACAGCATTTACGTCGCCACACACACGTATGATGCATACAATCGAAGGCTTTCCTCCTATTTTTATCAGGAGGCAAGGCTGATTCACCTATTAGGCGCAAGAGCTTAAACCCCCTCCCTTCTTTTACCGAAACACCAAATCGTGCCGTTTGGCATATGCTGGTTAAGAGAGGAGGGTTTTATAATGGAATCGTCTAAAATTCCAACCATAACCGTACACACAAAACATAGAAAAGACAGCATGCAATACCGCGGCAAGGAAATCCTCACCTATGACATTGCATATCCCGCGTTTTCCTCTGCTCGGTATCAGCGGACGCTGAATGGCATTAACCGCGAATACCACATCCGCGCCATGCGGCTGGAAGCGTATTGCCGCAAGGAGCTGTTTTTCCAGGCGGCAGAGCAGCTTGACTACGATATGCAGCATGGCTATCCGCCCATGCAGTATCAGGCAATTACAGAATTTGACGTCACATACAATGCCAACGGTTTTTTAAGCCTTTACTGTGACAAATATCTCTACACCGGCGGCGCGCACGGCAGCACTACGCGCACTTCCGACACCTGGGATGTCCGCACTGGGCGCCGCGTACCGCTGCAGCGGTTTTTCCCGCGCGGTTTTGACGCAAATGCCTATATCATCCGTTCTGTCAACGCGCAAATTGCAAAGCAAATCAGCGAGGGAAACGATGTGTATTTTGACGATTATGAAAAAAATGTGGCAGAATCATTTGACCCGAAAAACTACTATTTGACACTGGAAGGCATTGCAGTCTATTTTCAGCAATATGCCATTGCCCCCTATTCTACCGGCATCCCGGTGTTTATCATACCGTTTGTAAAACCATCGCCACGAAGATGACAAACCGGCGCACGCATGTTTATGCGTGCGTTTTTGGTTGCTTCTCTGCAAAGGATATGGTATAATAAATGCAAAAAAGACAAAGAGGATGAACCCCATGACACAAAGCCACAGCAGGAAAAAAGGGAATTTTTTTGTATTGGAAGGCATTGACGGCAGCGGCAAAAGCACGCAGTTGTCCTATCTTTTGACAAACTTAAAAAAAGCGGGCGTTTTCTGCCACAAAACCTGTGAGCCAACCGGCGGGCCAGCGGGCGCGATTATCCGCCAGGTGCTCACCGGGCGAATCCAAATGGACGACCGGGCCTTGGCAGCATTGTTTGCAGCCGACCGGCTGGACCATATCACCAATCAGGCAGACGGTGTTCTAAAACAAATTGAAAGCGGCATTACGCTGGTATCCGACCGCTATTATTTTTCGTCTTACGCTTACCACAGCGTGGACATGCCTATGGACTGGGTGATTTCCGCCAATGCACTGGCGGCACAAATGCTAAAGCCCACCTGCACATTTTTTATTGATATTGACCCGGATTTGGCAATGGAACGGATTCAAAAAGGCCGTAGCCACGCGGAGCTGTATGAAACGCGCGAGCGGCTCTCGCTTGTGCGCAAGCTGTATTTTCAGGCATTTGAAGCACTGCGCGAAACGGAAACCATAGCAATCATTGATGGCAGCCGCGAACCCGATATCGTTGCCGCAGATATTTTTAACACTGCAAAATCCTATTTATAAGTATAAAAAAATTGACACCGTTTAAAAACGGTGTCAATTTGGCGTTTATAAGAAATATACATTACAGATTCTATCTTTAATCATTTCAACACAACGCTTGCACTAAACGCCTTTGTCTGCGGAACCATGGTTTTCCCATTCCACAAGAACACTTTAATATCATACTGTTTGGCGTTATCTACATCAAACTGAAATGTATACCTGTCAGTACCGGTATAGGAAAGGACATCCGTTGCCGCTAAGGCATTGGTTTGTGCATCATACAGCGCGGCAATGGCCGTCACGTCTTCGGCATTTTCAGAATCCAAATATACCTCAGCGTCAATGCCCGTTGCAGTTTGGCTGTAAGACGCCAGCTCTACTACCGAAACGTCGTCCACATAAAACGACACTGGCATGTATTCACGTTTGGTACCCGGGAATTCATCAAATCCACTGCAAAAACGGATGGCATTGACAAGCGTGTTCTTTCCGTCTTGATCTTGTCCATAAATGGTGTCAGCCGTTACTTCGTAGTCCAGTTCAAATTTGGTCCAGGTATCCCACTGCAAATCTTTTGCGGTATATTGGTAAGGGACGGTTGCATATTTATAGTTTTCTGCGTCATTTTCCGTGCTGCTGGACGGCCCCATTAAACCCATATTGACAAACGGCAAAACGGTGTCGCGTTTGGAATCGTCAATTTCAATTACTACGCTCTTGCCGTTTTCAAAATATGTATCTGCCACGTTGTAAGGGACTGCGCCATCACTGCTGGGTGCATATACCCAAGCCGTAATGCGGAACACACGGCCAATATCTTCTTCGGTAAACATTTCCCAGCCGTGCTCCCAGGTAGATTCGCTTTTGGTGGGCGTAAATTGATCAAGCCCAAACATGCCGTACATTTTAAGGCCGTTGCTGTTACCGTTCTGCGAAGCCTCAGGAATCTCAGCTCCGTTACTTTTTTTGTTTGCATGCCCGCGGCCGCTTATGCTCGCAACCGACACCGGGCTGTGCGCATCCCCAATCGATCTTACACCTTTTGAAATGCCGCCGGTTAGGCTGGTTCCGCCAGAACCGCAGGATTGCAGATGATTGTTCGGGTCTGTCTTGCCCTCATATTTGGTGTCGCCTTCAAAGTTTTCAAGGCTCAGCCAGTCAACCTGTTCGGTCACCTCGTCTGACATCATTAAACCAAATTCATCGATGTACATCGCCTTTTGACGAAGTGTGGGGGACGATTCCCGGTTTTGCACCAGATAAATACCGTCATAGCCTGCCTCCACCATCTCCTGCGTGATGACAACCTCTCTGCTGCACTGCAGCCATTTTTCCCAATTCCCCGCCTTATCGCTGTTATTCGCTTCTAAAAATTCTGTGTCATCGGATACATCCGGCGCAGCCATTTTTTTAAGCGACTGCGGAGATCTTGCGCCGGTTTCTGAATTGTAAAGATACGTCCGGTAGCTGGGTTTGCCGAAAGCTGTCCAATCCGATTCCTTCACCAGCGCTTTGAACATCAATTTATAGGTTTTGCCCACGTCCGCACTGGTAAGCGACACCAAATCGCCCACTGCAAAGCCATCGGACCACTGCGTGAAGGTTACCTTCAAAGAATGGGTGCCATCGCTTGCATAATCAGTGGAATAATCAATTGTTGCTTGATCAATGGCCACAACACTGTCAGACGGCGTTTCAAAGTCCAAACGCTTGCCGGACGTCTTCTGATAAGTAGCCATGCCGTCTTCTGAATACACAAACGCACCAGCGTTGATGGCAGAAAATAGAACCATCACGATAGAAAGAGCCGCTGCAACCACTTTTTTCATTCTGCTTCCTCCTTTTTTTAAAGCATGTGTGAAAAAAAGCAAACAGATACACACGCCTACGAATACTAGTTATAGTATAAACCAAATTTTTCAAAATTGCAAGTCTTTTCTTGTCAAAAATATTCAAAAAACCGTCATTTCGTCCACTCCAATTTGGTGTAAAACGGCCATGGCGGTTTTGCATTTTTGGTATGTAACCATATACGACCAAACGGCAGTGCCGGGAGGCGTTTTTACGCCTCCATCTGCTCTATCTCTTTTAACAGCGCGATTAGCTCACCGTGGCTTTGGTTGAGTGCCACGCCGCGGCTGGCATACGCCTTTGCCTGCAAAAGGTCGCCCAATCCCAAATATCCCAGCGCGGCCATAAAGCAGCAGTGCACTTTGTTGTTTTTATCCAAATCTCCTTCAAATATTAAAAAGTCTGGCAGCGACACGGCAAAATAGTCTATTTTCACGTGGTCGTCCATATGGGCATCAGCATAATCCACAAACGCACGGAACCGCGCGTTTGCTTCTTCTTTTTTGCCAAGCGCCTCCATGGCTTTGGCAGCATAATACATCATTTGCGGCGGCTGGTCGTTGTAATACACGGCAGAGGACAAATCAAACGCGCCTCTTGCTGCAAGGCGGTATGCGCGCTCCGATTGCCCCTTGTCTGCAAAAAGCCCGCCGAGCAGGTAGTAGATGTCGTTATCCAGGTTTCCAACAAGCTTTCCTTCTCCCAGGTTATGTGGATAGACAAGCGCCTGATCCAGATATTGAATTGCCTGTTCCCGGTCTGCCTGCTTTGCCAGATGCATCAGCGATATCCGGTACTGTGCCGGAATTTTTCCTTCGCCGCCTTCCCACGGATGGAAATTGTGGTTTAAAATGCGATGATATGCATTTTCATACTCGCCGTTTATATTTAACAGCGTAATGTATTCGGTGTATAAATCGTCCCGCATCGTAAGCAATTCCATATGGGCGTTCATATGCGCCAGCCGCTCTTTGAACGGAACGTTTAGCGCCTTGAGAAGCTGATCCAGCTCAAAAAACACTCTGGCATCCGTGGTGTCCATTGCAAATGCCTGCTCCATTGCGGCAAGCGCCTTATCGGAATCGCCAAGCTTGTTGTAATAGGCAAGCGATAAATTCCGGTAAACGGTTGGAAGCGTAAGCTGTTTGGCACATGCCTCCCACAGCTCCACCGCCTCCTGCCATCTGCCCTTGTCATAAAGCAGGTTGCCAAGGTAGTAAGCAGCATGGCTCCCGCCGGCTGATACGGCCTTTTTGAGCACGCAGATATCCTCCAGCCGGTTTGGGAAGCAATAGAGGCTGCTCGCCGCTTCCGCCGCTGCAAGCGCAGCGTCATCCCCTGTGCAGAAATACAGATAGTAATGCACCATAGGCTCATCGGTATTAGGCGCCATGCGCAGGATATTTGCAGCTTCGTCATAAAAATATGCCGCCATGTAGTCTAGGGCAAGCGCAATATAGTTGTGATTGTCTTTGCGCATTCTTTCTGTAAACGCACCAAAGCCTTTTTGGGTGAGGATCGCCTCCTCGTAATATGCGCTGTGGCAAAGCGGGTCAATTTTCCTTGTTTCCGCTGCAAAGGCAATTGCCGCTTCTATTTTGCCAAGCCGCCTTAACAGTACAGATTTTAAGGCGCGCGCCTTTAAGTTGTGCATTCCCTTTGCAAGCGATGCATCCACATATCCCAACGCTTCTTCATAATCGCCGCGCCCAGCAGCAATGCACGCCAGCTGATAAAACGCCTTATCCTGCATGTTCCCATCCCACACTGCTTTATAAAATGCGTCAAAGGCATCGTCGCGCGCATCCTGCGCCTTTTTTGAAAGGCCGAGGTTGTAATACGGCTCGCAGTCGTATGGATTTGGGTTTTTCCAGGTTGCAGCTGTGATTGCCGCATGAAAATACGGTTCGCACTGTGCAAATTGCCCCTTGTTATACAGGTATTTGCCATAGCCGTTGTTTAAGCGGATGTCCGACGGATCGCGCTTTAACCCTTCCAGATAATACGGCTCGGGCGAGTATGTCGCATGGCGGTACTGCTCTAAATGGGTTGCCGCAAGAAACAGCTTTTCAGCCGTTTCAATTTGTTCCGGTTCTAAAAGTGCTGTGGCAGAAGACGGCGTTTCCTCCGGGATGCTGCCCGCGCTGGTGTATTGCAAAATGGTACGTTTCTGTTTTAAAATAGAAAGCGTAAGCTTGGTTTCATCCACATTTGGCATGGGCACAGAGGTTTGGAACACTCCGGCCGGCTCTAGCTCCAATGCCTGTTCAAACACCGTCTTTCCGTCATAGGTGAGCACAACTGCAGCGTCTTTAAGCTGTGCCGGCGCATACACCGTGATGTTTGCCCTGCCGTCCGCACATTTTAAATTGATTGCCGCCTCCACCGATGCATTTTTCACCGCGCCAGCCTGTTTATACGGCATAAAATACTGCACAAACCGCTTTTCCTCATACGGCTTTAAAAAGGTGAAGTCTGGCTGGTTGTCGGTAAACACACCTGTCATAAGCTCAATGTACGGCCCGTTTTCATCAGTGAGGTTTCTGTCCCAGGCCCTTCCAAAATCGCCATTGCCCCAGGTCCACTGTTTCTTGCCCGGCGAAATGTGATGGTCCGCAACATGAAGCAGCCCGGCATGCTTGGAATCGTCATAATTGCCGATAAAATTATAATCGGAATGGTACGCCATATAGGACGTCGGCACCGGAATATTTTTATAACGCGAAATGTCTGTTCCCGGCGCATAGTCCACCTTGTAATACACCCCATCGGCAATGGGGAATTTCGATACGCCGCGTTTGCCGTGATCCATCACCGCATGCACATCCGGCGGAAACACCGACTGGGTAAAATCGTTCACTGCAACGGCAGGATTGGCCCACCACAAAAAGGTCTGCGGCCGGTCGGTGGGGTTATACACCTGCCCTTTGATTTCAAGATACGCCTTGTCCGGATACACCGTAAAACCTGCCATCCCTTTGGTGTGAAACATCTTTTCCGTTTCACCCATCCACACGGTGACAGAGCCGTCCGGATGTTCTTCAATGGTATAGTCCACCGGGTCAAAGGTGGAGGGACGGTGGTGCTGCGGCCAGTTAAACTCAATGCCGCCGGAAATCCACGGCCCTGCCAGCCCGACCAGCGCAGGTTTTATCACCTCGTTATAGTAAACAGCGTCATAACCGTTGGTTTTGTCATACAGCCGCTGCACCCTGCCGCCGATTTCCGGCAGAAACATCACCAAAATATAATCATTTTCCAAAAAAATTGCGTTGTAGGCCTTGTCCACTTTTTTGTCCGACACGCCCTCGCACACTGGATGCGGATAGACCCGCCCGCTTGAGCCTTGATATACCCGCTTTTCAAGAAACATCGGATTTTTATCGTAATTGGAAATCTCATATGTAGGAATCATCACTGTTTCCTGCCGCAGCAACACCTTATCCATCCTATTTTCTCCTTTCCCTATGGCTTGGTAGCTTTAGTATACACAAAATTTTTTAAAAAAGCATTCCATATTGTTGTTCAAAAATAGGAAATAATTGCGTTTTATTCTTCTATGTGTTATGATAGTATTTAGGAGCTGATGGACATGGGGATATATCACGAAAAAATACTGGACAATTCGCTTTGGCTGACCGCCACACCGTCGCCGCTTGCAATGACGCTGCCATTTTACATCACAGAAGCGGGGCACTTTTTTGCACAACGCGAATATATGGTTGAACGCGAAAGACACGACAGCCATCTTTTGCTGTACACAGTAAAGGGATGCGGAACCATTATAACAGGCGATACGGAACTTTCCTTAACCGAAAACCATATGGCAGTGATAGACTGCCGAAAATATCACAAGTATTCGTCATTGACAGATCGCTGGGAATTTTTTTGGATTCACTTTCGCGGCAGCGCTGCACAGGCTTTTTTTGACATTTTATATCCCAATGGGGAAACAGCTGTGCAAATGGACGACGGCAATTCCTTTTATATCAAAATTGCGGCGCTTGTAAA
>JAJXRJ010000005.1:31407-76260 GCA_021629085.1 Oscillospiraceae bacterium
AAAAACATAAAAGCAAATGATATTGCAGGAAGCGTTTCCCTTTCCTGTAAAATGCATGACATCCTTGGCGCCGCCATATCCGCTTCCATTGAAAGCGGGCAAACCAGCCGCAGAAAAGCGGGGGAAAGCGATATTGCTGCAGCAGTTACGTTTATAAAAGAGCATTATGCAAGCGGGATAACCGTGGACGACATGATTTTATCCATCCCGATTTCAAAATATCACTTTATCCGCCTGTTCCAGCGTATTATGGGCGTTACGCCATACAGTTATCTGACCGCTTATCGAATCAATCGTTCTAAAACCCTTCTTTGCACAACCAATCAGTCCATTTCTGAAATTGCAGAGGCGTGCGGTTTTCTTGATACCAGCAATTTTATCACGCACTTTAAAAAGCGCACCGGGCAAACGCCTGCACAGTACCGGCGTGATTTTAGCCCGCCGCAGGATTAAAAAAGTAGATTTAGACAGCAATTGCCAAAAAACATTGTGCCAAACCGCCCGACCCATCTCTGTCTGCCGCCTGCCGTATTCCGTTTCATGCCTTTGTCTTTTTTTGTATGTATTTCATTTAAGAAGCGGTGTCTTCAAGCGTGCCAATTACATATCGGTCACGTCCTTGTTTTTTTGCCATATACAGTAATCTGTCGGCGCCAAGATAATACGCCTCTATCGTCTTATCCTCCGTAACACAAACGGCTCCGATACTACAAGAAAGCCCCTGGCTGTCTATTTCAATCTTATGAACTTGCTCTAAAAAGAACTCGAGTTTGGTCTCTAACGTCTCTTTTGGCATAGGCATATAGATGAGTATTGCGAACTCATCGCCTCCAACACGTCCGGTCAATCCGTCCGTGCTAAAAATTTCTCGCAGCTCCTGCGCTATATTTCTTAAAATCCGATCCCCTTCAGGATGCCCATAATGGTCATTAATATTTTTAAAATGATCTACATCTATCATAACAAAATAGCCATAAATGTTTTTGTCAAAGCAAAGCTCACGCATTGCTTTCCCACAAGCATGAAAAAATGCATTTCGCGTCATGACTCCAGTTAAGGCGTCTATTTTTGCTTCGTAATCCGTATATGCCGTGTATTTTCGATTCAATATTAGAAATACGACGACCAAAACCATCATTGAAAGAATGCCGATTAAAAACTGCAACTGTAGATGCATTAGATCGGAATAGTTCGCTTTGCTAAGAATGATTCCGCTTTGGCTCAGTACATAATTCATCCTGTTTACAAAATATACGGCTACCGCCATGGAAAGGCAGATGGTCAGCAAAGTAATCACAATGAAAGAGAAGCGATGATAGTGCCCGCCCAATTGAAGACGCTGTGCCTTTTCCACCCTAAGGCAAAAGTCTTGCCAGGCGCTTAATTTCTCCAGCCGCCAAAGTAGTGTAACAATTACCGCTGTCATAACACTGGTAACAATATTGTTAATCGTTCCAAATCCCTGCAGTGCATTTCCGATATGATATCCGGTTTCCGGGAACAATAGTCCCATAGTGCTGTACACCAAAACAGAATGAAAAAATCTTCCAAAAATAGAAATCAGAAAAATCCAAAAACCAGTACCTCTGACCCGTTTGGCTGCCATATACAAAAGGCCAATGAAGAATCCAAACAACGTTCTGCTTCCCACGC
Organism: Oscillospiraceae bacterium; assembly: GCA_021629085.1. Lineage (GTDB taxonomy): Bacteria > Bacillota > Clostridia > UMGS1810 > UMGS1810 > JAJXRJ01. The sequence goes on from JAJXRJ010000005.1 coordinate 33,061, forward strand.
TGAGCGCCAAGCTCTCTAGCGGATGTCCACTTAAAAACGGTGAAAACAGCTGGTCAAACGGCAATACATAATTTGCACCGGCTTTCCACATGCTGGACAGGCCAAACACGGCTCCTAAAATCACCGCCTCCGGCAAACCGCCCAGCACGCCTGCCAGCAATACGGGAATATAGGCAAATGTGATAGAAATGGGTTCTATATGCACATACCCCAAAAAGGAAAATGACATCAACAGCTCCAATGCGATCAGAGCTGCCAGCAAATAATAACGTATATTCTTTTTATAAAGAGAAACCTCCCTTTCCATATTTGGATATCCCCCTTTTCCATTTTGACAATCCACCATATGATAATCCAATCAATCGCTGTTAAGATTTTTTATAGGTAACGCTGTGCGGCACCCATCAAGCATAATTTTGAAAGCGGTAACCTTTGAAAGAAATCGCCGCAAGCGATATAACGCTTGCGGCGATTTGGTGCGAGTGTTCTTACAGGACTTAGCCACAAACGCAGTAAAATCAAGTTTTTTAAGTTGCGCAAAGCGCATAGTATCGCAAAAGGTTGGTAGTGAGCCGAAGGCGTTATGAGCGCGCTTGCAAGCGAATAGCCGACGCGAACGTGACCTTTTGCGAAAAAGGAGCGGCAGCCGATAAAGTGAAGCCGTGTTTTTTGCAAAAAAAATACGGCGAACCAAAAGGCTCGCCGTGACGTGGTCGGGAATACAGGATTTGAACCTGCGGCCTCTTCGTCCCGAACGAAGCGCGCTACCAAACTGCGCTAATTCCCGATATGGTGCAGGATGAGTATACTGCGTATCCAATACGCGCTACCAAACTGCGCTAATTTCCGTTTTATCAAATATGACGCAAGGTCGGCGTCACAGTTAATTATTATACTACGCAATGGCTATGTTGTCAATAAAAATTTTGAGTTTTTGTAAGAATTTACGTTTATTTGTCCCAGTTGTACAAAAACACCCGGAGCGGGAAATTCCGCTCCGGGGAGTAATTTTACATTATTCGAGCATATCACCCAATTCGTCCATCGGCAAAAATTCCAGTTCAAAGCTGCTTTCCTCTTCAATGGGTGCCTCTGGCACAATGAACGAATCATATTCCTCAAGCACAGGCATATCTGTGAGCGCGTCTGAATCCAAAGATAGCTCATCGTCATATTTAACACTTGTCACATACAGGTCGTCTACAAAAATAGTTGATGCAACGCCCGTTGCCGACCCCGGCTGTGAAATCCCAATAACAGGGATTCCATTGTCAAGGGTATCCTGTGTCACCACATAGTCCATTAAAACCTGTGTCCATTCATTGGCGGCAACTTCCACAACTGTCGAAGCAAGCGGCACCGTCTCATATGCTGTATCAGCCCCGCCATAAACGCCAAGCAAAATATCCGTTGCCTGGTCTGCTTTTACCCATGTGGAAATGTGCAGTGTTTTGCCAATCATATACTCCGAGAACATCCAGTCGCTCAACGAGCCAAACAGCTTGACGCCTTCCCCTGCCTGTGTGCGGTTAGAAAGCTTTAAGCTCTTGCCTGTGCCTTCTTTGTGGTTGTCGTCGCAAAGCGCCACATTGCCCGCTGAATATCCGCCCAACACTGCAAAATCCACATTGGGTGTTATCACCGTTTTGTTGTCAAACGTCTCATCCGTGTTGATTTCTACCACTGAAAAATCGTCCACATAGATGGTTGGGATAATGGTGCCTCCCGACTGGCCAATTCCCACCATGGAAATTTCCCCATCCACGGTTTCCTGCGTCACTGTGTAGTCAAATTCCAGTTTACTCCATTCGCCTGCAGTCACATCCTGATTGATAGAACCTCCGGAAATTGGACTGGTTGCATAGGTAGTACCGGTATCTCCATAAAGCCCAAACAAAATTTTACCAGTTGTATCCGGCTTTACCCAGCAGGAAATCCGAAATGTTTTCCCAAGGTCACGGCCGCCAAAGGTTTCGTCTGCCGAAAACGCCTTGCGGATTTTAATTCTGTGCTGTGCCAACGTGCGGCCGCCCATTTTCAGGCTCTTGCCTGTGCCGGTGGTATGGTCTTCTTCACTGCTCAGCACAATATTTTCAGGTCCATATGCCCCGCCCGCCACAAAGTCAACATTGTTGACAAATGTAGAACGATCGTCAAAGTCAATATATTTCCCAATTGTTTTTGCATCGGTAAATGCAAAGTCATCCAGATCAAAGATGACAGTAAAGGTGTTGTCCTGCCCTTTTATAACAGAAACCTGCTCTGTTGTTTTTATTCCCATATAGTCTACCGTGATGGTGTGGTCGCCATAGTAAGCCCTTGTAGTAAACAGGCCGTTTGCATCCGTTTTACCGCACTCATCTGTCCACCAGCGGTTAAACACCAAATCAACATATTCGTGTCCCGATGGTTTTAAATTCCAATTTTGATCAAACAGTGTAGCGCTGTCCAGCCAATGCGAGCCGTCCCAGAAGCCCCACATATAAAACCCTTCCATATTGGGATGGCTAAAGCAAAGCGTCATGATATCCCGCGTAAAGTTTCCATGCAGCGCGCCGGAGTTTTTAAAGTCGTACTCTGTAATCTTCATCTTTTTGCCATAGGCGGCAAGCGTTTCAATCTGCCGGTAAAACTCCATTGGATGACAAGCGGAAGAAAAATGCGACTGCACGCCAATCCCGTCAAAATCCACATCATTTTCAACCATCCAGTCCAAATACCCTGTAAAGGTATTGAGCCCAGTGTCGCCATTGCCTGTAATACCTGTTTCGTTGATGTAAAGCGTTGCGTCAGGATCCGCTGCACGCGCCCAGTCAAACCACTGGATCAGCGGTGTTTTGTTGTAAAGCTCCGTGATGGTGTGATTGCCCACCAGCTCGTTTACCACATCCCAGTCCACAAGCTCACCTTGGAAAGCGCCGCAAATGCTGTCAATGTGTCCCTTAATCCGCGCATCCAGGGCAGTTTTATTGTTGTACAATCCCGGCACGTCCGCCGGGATGGATGTATTGTCCTCATAGTACTCGCGATCCCACATAAGGGCGTGCCCGCGGATATTTTCAATCCCATTTTCTTCCAGCCAGTTGACCAAATTGCGGGCCTGGGTGGGATTCTGCTCATAAGGCACCCATTTGTGCTCAGATTCTAACACAGCGCCATTAAAATAAGTTCTTACAGCCTGCTGATATTTCTTCTGATTGCTGTTAGAGCCCAGAAGGTTGCCATTGACTGCAGTACCCCACATAAAGTCGTGTTCTGTCATGTCAAGGTCTACTTTTGCGCCGGAAAGCGGGTTCCCGTCTTGATCCTCCACCAAAATGTTTACATCGTCCTTGCGCAAAACTTCAATGCGGTCCTGCGCCTCCAAACGCCATTCCTGATTTATATCCATGCCGTCATAACTGGTGACTGTGTTGGGCAAATCATCCGGTACAAGCCCCAGCGTAGACGGATAGTGCAGCAGCTCGTATCCGCCGATTTCTACCTCCTGCACTTCATAGCCTAAGCGGATTTTAGCGCTGACGCTGGAGTTTTCATAGCGGGAAATGACGCCTGAAGGAAGATAAAATTTACGCCATACCCCGTCTGCCGGCGCCTTGGCGTCCGCCTGCAAATGCTTGCGGTAGTCGCCCTGATTTTCCTCCACAATAAACTGCACATGCCCCTGGTTGTCTTCGGCCTGCGAACTCAGCACACGGAAGTAAACTGCAATAAGCATCATATCGCCATTCGCAAATGCACCGGTTGTAATAGGCATGGCAATCTGATAGCTGTAAGGGATTTCCGGCTTGTCCAACATATCAAAATTTGCCGCCTGGGTAAACGGCATACCTTCTACGTTTACAGTCGACTTTACATAATGCGCCGTGGAGGAATTTTGGTTTGCCGAAAGCACTGCATTTGCGTTCACCAGCACATTCCCGTCAGGAAGCGCGTCAAACATCGCATCCGGATCTGCCTGGATGGTTGAAAATTGCAGCATCGGCTGTTCCGCGACTACAATGTCATCCACATAAATCGTACCGGTCGCTGCTACGCCGTTTGGCTGTCCAATGCCAAGCTGGCTGATCCCCTGCGCGATAGAGTGTTCGCAAACTGTGTAGTCAATGGAGATTTTTGTCCACTCGTTTGCATTCACATCCACAGTGGCCTGCGTGTAAGGCGTAAATGCGTAATCCGTATTTTGCGGGCTGTACGTTGCCATCATAATTTTACACGCGGTATCTGCTTTTACATATGCCGAAATAATGTAAGCCTTGCCGATATTTTCGGTGGTGTTGTGTTTGATGATATTAAGCAGCTTTGCCCGGTGCTGAGCCAGCGTCCGTCCTGTGAGCATTAGGCTTTTGCCCGCACTCGCTCCCGTATGGTTTTGGTCGGAGGTGAGTTTGATATTCTGCTGCGGATTTGGGTATGCCCCGCCGTCCGTAAAATCGACATTGTACGAAAAACTGTCAAGATTGTCAAAATAGGTTGCCTCGCCGCCTTCGCGGACAATGATATCGTCCACATAAATGGTGTCCAGCATTTGCGTGCCGTTTGGCTGGTCAATGCAAAGCATGTCTGCCGCTTCCTCCACCGCTTTCGGCGTTATGGTATAATCAAAGGAGATTCTTTCCCAAACGTCTGGCTCCACCTCCACCGAGTGATGTATAATGGGCGAAGTCGCATACGCCGAACCTGTATCGCCATAAACGCCAAGTCCAATTTTCCCGGCGCCAGTCGACCTTACGTATGCGGAAACGTGAAACGTCTTTCCAATATCCGCCTCAGCAAACGGCACATTGGAAAATGCATTTTTCAATTTTAACCGGTTGTAAGAATAGGTTCTGCCTGCCATTTTCAGGCTTTTTCCGCCTTCCATTGCACCGGCGTGATCCACTTCGCTTGTAAGGCTGACTGCATTAGCGGGAAGCGCGCCGCCCAAAGTATAGTCTGTCCCTTGTACAAAGGTTTCCAAATTGTCAAACGAAATCACAGTGCCAGCCTTTTGCCTGTCATAGTCGCTGACCGCGCTTTGTGCGCCCTGCACGCTGGACTTGTCCAACGCCAGTGCCGGCATCCAGGGGATTGCCAAGCACAAAGACAAACCAATTGCTACCAAACACTTCATTTTCTTTCTCATAATTACCTCCTTCATAAAAGTTAAAATATACAATTTAAGTGTATGGTACTTATGAAGAAATTGCAAATATGAAATGCAAAATAATAAACAAATTTTTGTTGAAATTTTTTATAGAATTTGACAAAAAATGGGTACTGCATCGGCAGTACCCAAATCGATTTTATTCCATTACAACCACTTTCACCATTGGAAGCGCTTGCGCCAAGCTATGCCAGGAAAAGACCTTTGTATAGGCAGTTTTGGCAGGCAGGCTGTCAAATGACACGCTGCATTCTGCGCTTTGTCCAGCAGGAAGTGCATGCTCTTCGCTGTAATCAATGGCCAGTAAATGATCGTTTTCGTCATAAACTGCCACAATCAAAACGCAGGTAGTGTCTGTTTCTGTATTGTTTTTGAGCGTCCGCGTCACACCATATGCGCTGCCCGCTGCAATTTTCCCGGTTGTTGTCTCCGACTCCACCGTATATACAGTTTTATCTTTTATGAAAACCGTCTGCTCCCCGGTTGTATGGCTGGTGCCGTCGCGGTAGGTTGCAACCGCATATACCGCGTAATTGCCCGGCGCAAAGTCTGTCATACGAATGCAGTAAACCGCGCCGTTTTGCGTCACCGGCGCTAAAATTTGCTTCCCGTTTGCAAAAAATTCCACCTGTTCCACCTCAGTGCCATAAGGCCCGGCCACCGCAGTCAGCAAGACGCTCTCATTTGCCAAACCGTCCGTAGAGTAAAGCGGCAGATCCAAAACAAACGTATTGGTCACCGGCTCTGGAACAACTTCCTGATATGAATTTAACACAGGAAGCGTTTCCTGTAAAGCAAGGATGGTCACCGGCGATCCACCCACTTCCGTAACGGTCAAATCGTCAAGGTAAAGCGTCTTGGTGTAGTCGGCAGAAGCCTGGCAAAAACCAAGCGTTGTAGCCTTTTTGTCCACAACCTCCTGCGTAATTTCAAAGTCTATGGAACACTTGGTCCATTCCCCCACTTTTGCAGGTTCCTTTGCCGCCGCGCCCACGGTTGTGGAGGTTGCACTGCCAAACCAATCCCCGTATACACCCATTTGCACGGTTGTGCCTTCAATGGTTGCCGGCTTGCGGTCGGCTTCATTGCCGCTGTAGCCGTCGGCAAGCGGCATCACATAACACGAAATTTTAAATTTCCGCCCGATGTCGTCTGCGGTAAGCGGCGCGTTGCCAAATACGTTTAGCAGCTTTAGCCGGGAATAATTGTTGTTGATGCCGTCCATTTTTAAGCTAGCTGTGCCGTTTGGCGTGTGGTTCTGCTCCTGCGACACCGAAACGTCGCCAACATATGCGCCCGCCTTCCGATAATCCGCGCCGTTTTGCAGCACGTCTTCCGTTTCAAAATTCCAATCCATCCATTTTATGCCCGCCTCCTCCTGCGCTGTTACAACAAATGTAACACCGTCAGAATGGGCTTTTATAAATTCCGTAACGTCAAGCATGCAGGCCTGGGTGCCCGCTTTGACTGCAACAGTGCCAACCAGCACTGCCCCAGAAACATTTGGCGCAAAAATGCCTTTGCCCGCCGTGTCGTTTGCAGGCGCATTGTTCCAGGTGAGCGTATCTGCGCTCCACAGATTACTTGGAACGCCATACACCAAAAGGGTTTGGTCCCCTTCGCTCTGCGCGGTAAAGTGCAGGCTCGCTTCGGTCACCTCGTTTTTGAGCGGGCCAAATTGCATATATGCCTTTTTCACACCGGAAATTGATGGTGCAGCGGCCTGTGATGAAAGCTGCATAAGCGGTGCGCTGCCAGCATTTGTCATTGGCGCGTCGCTTTGGATGGTCACAGTGTCTGTAGCGGCAAAATACGTGCTGTCATCCGCCGTAAGCTTGGGAATGGGTGAATTTGCATCTATCGTTATCTGTGTGCTCTCAACCTTTAAATCGTCAATCCAAATGGTGGGGATCTCCCCGTCCGATTCCACAGTCAAAAGCCCGGCCTGATTTAAAATCATGGCACTTGTCACCGTCACTGGAAACTCAATTTTCTCCCATGTGTTTGCCGAAACTGCTGGCATATGCGCCGGCGGCCCATAAGAAGTCCAGCCGCTGGCCGGCATAATGGACACCTTCAAAGTTCCGGCCACATCAGTTTTTACCCAGAACGAAATCATATATTGCTTTCCAATGTCCGCCTCTGTAAAATTGCGGTCTTTATAAAAGGTGTTATAAAACTTGATGCGGTCGTCCGACGCTCCTCGGGTGAGCTTCACACTCTTCCCATTTCCATTGCGGTCATTTTGTGCGTCCAGCGTCACACTTGATTGGCTCATAGAGGGCCCGCCCACACGGTAGTGCGCATCTGAATAGATGGTAGGCGAGGTATTATCAAACTTAAGCGCATCCAAACCGTTAAAATTTAAGTCAAGCACAGGGACGGTTTGTGCGTTCTGGTGATTGGAAATCACCGAAACATCCTCTGATACTTCCCAAATTTCAATATCATCTATCCAAAATTCCGGGATAGCGCCATTGCTTTCAATGGTCAGCATCCCCGCTTGATTGTCAATGTGGTTTTGCGTAATGGTGACCGTTTGCTCGCACAGCACCCACTTATCCGTTTGAAACGGCGTGTCAGAAAAGGTGGTAAATGTATCGCCGCCAACCGCCGGCATTACGCCAATCCGAAGGCCAGAGCTGGTCGCCTGGTCCGCATACGCCCACAGCCGCACTTGAAAGACCCGGCCCAAGTCCGCCTGTGTAAGCGGACGGCCGGTTAAACTGTTGAACAGCTTAATCCGGTCATACGCCTGGGTTCTGCCCTTAAAGAGCAGGCTTGCGCTGCCGCCCGGCGTGTGGTTATAGCTAGCGTCAATCACCAAATTGGCCGGTTTGGTGTTGCCGCCATAGCGGAAGTCTGCCGTTTCGGAAAATAGCGTCTCTTCCTCCTGCCCGCTCACAAACGCCGTCTGATGTTCAAAATTGCGCGTGTAGATCTGTTTGCCGTTGGGGTGGGCAGCGGTGAGGATGAAGGTGGCAAAGGGCGCGCCTTGCCCCAGCAGTTTTTTGATATAGTCGGTTGCGTCCACTTCAAATGTGGTTGTATCCGCATTGAATGTGGCAATCGGTGCGCCGCCAAACACAGCGGATGTTTGCACACCAAACCCGTTCCGGTCATTTGCCGGGGCGTTGCGCCAGGTGATGGAGGATTGATTCCAGTTGTGCACGCTTCCCTCGCTTTGATTTGGCGCATTTGCATTTTCTTCGCCCGCGTCTAATCCGTACACACAAATTGCCTGTTTTGCAGCCTTTTCGGTTGTAAAGGAGAAGGTGTATTCCCCGGCCGACGCATCCACGCCCGCAAGGGGGATACGCACATAGGCCTTTTTGCTCTCGCCGTCAAAGCCTGCCGTACCCGCGTCGGCAATCAGTTGTCCTGCATAAGTGGTATCTGCGTCATCGGCGGATATATAGGCGTTTGCGACGGACACCGCCTGCTCCGCTTCCCGTTCAAAGAGCACCAGGCGCGGCGCACGGCCGCTTTCCTTTGCCGAAATGACCAGATCTTGCGCGATCTCCGTTACAACAATATCGTCAATTTCAAGTTCCATGCGGTCGTTATCGCTGCAGCCAATGTTGGTCTGCAACGTAAACATCCCGATTTGCTGCTCCACCATGGTTTTATCAACAGTGATCGGAATGGTAAATTCCGCCCAGGCTCCCGCTTTCACCGGGAGGCTTTTGTTCTGATAAAAATCCTGCGTATAGCTGCTCACCGGGCCGTCGTTTCCACCGCCGCCCGTGGCGCTCATTACACCGCCTAACACATTGCCGGACTTGTTGGACTTTAGTCGAAACGCAATTTCAAAGCTGCGTCCCACATCGGCCTCAGTCAGTGCGCGGTCAAATAGGCTATTGTAAAATTTAATCCGGTCGTAGTTGTTCCTTGCTTGAAACAGCAGCGATTTTCCGCCTGTTTCATTGTCTACAACCTGTGCGCCTACGGGCGCGCCGCCAAATCTGATATTATAGGTTTCAGAGTAAGGCTGATTTGCCGAAACCTGGATGGTTGCGTTTGAAACCGTGAAGGCTTCAAACGGTTGACAAAACACTTCTCCAGCGCTAAACCGCGCCTTTAGCACAAAGGTGGGAAGGTTTCCGGAAAGCGCTTGGAGATAGTCTGTCACATCCACTGAATACCAGCCGGCACCTGTAACTGCCGCACCGCCCAGCACGCCGCCGCCATAGCAGGATGCGGCATCCAAGCTGCCGTCCGGCAAAAGGCCGGGCGCACTTTTTTGGGTAATGCCGGTTTCATCAAAAGCAGCTTTCTGTCCCACGAGGCCATAGACGTCAATCGCCTGTGAACCCTGTGAACAGTCATTTTCAACGCCAAATTGCAGCAGCGCCTGATACACATTTTCAAACCCTGCACCGTTAAACTGCACATACCCGGTTTGGCCATTTTGCTTGCTCAGCGTTATCGTATTGCCCGTTCCAAAATTTTCATCGGGAGATGCACTCGACACCATGGCGTCCGAAGCGGCTTCTACCGCACGGTCGCCCGCAATTTGAAAGCGCTTGATGGAGGTCTCTTCCAAATGGCTTCCGTCAACGGTTTTGACACCACGCGTAACCTCCACCCGAATCACATGCCCCGGAACAAGATTGACAGGGCAAAACGTCCACTCTGTTTTCCCCTCCGCTGCTGACCAGCTGCCCTCAAGACTTGCACCCGTGGTTTCGTCCACAATGTAAATCCCGTCATTGATGGACGCTTCCTCCATGGGCGTCACAAATTTCACCACAATGTTTTCAGCGGGAGAAACGTCCTTTGCATTGTCTAACGGCGTGCTGTAAACCAGCTTTGCCGGAAGCTTTAATTCCGGCTTTAAGTAGCGGTCAAAGAAATCAAAAATGGGCTGGTAGCGGTCAAACCCCAAATCGGCGTCATAGCCGTACGGATAGTTGTGCCCGATACCCAGCATGCCAAATGCAAGCTGTGGAATGTCAATTTCCCGGTAGTGCGCTTTTAGCGCAGGCCAGTAATCCCAGCAGCCATATTGGTCCAGCTCGCCGCACGCAATGATGGTGGGCACGTTGTCGGGCGACGCCAACCGCTCATACCGCTTGGTTCCATCTCCCATAGAGGTATATGCCACTGTGATAGCATCCGAAATCGGCGTTCCGTCGTCATAGGTTAAAAACGGCTGCGGCCCATAGGTGGGATCTACAGCTTCACCGGAAAAGGTACTCAGTTCCCCTATTTCATTGTGCCGCGGATTGGCCAAAAGCCCAGGCCCATAAGAGGACTTGGAATGCCCGGCCACACCGATTAAGTCGGCATTGTAACCATAGGTGTCCGCAAAATAGCGCACGCACCGCACCGCTGCGGTATGCGCCTTTACGCCGTTCCACCTTGCAATGCTGTACGGGGCAAAATAGCCGTAATGCCCGTCGCGCGCCATGGGGATGTATTCGTGATCATAAATCACAGTTGCATAGCCGCGCATGGTAAAGCCCACAAAGTGAGGGGAGGTGTCGTCTAAGGTATTGCGGGGCTTATACGCCTGCGTTGCGCCCTGCATGTAAACCGGTACCGCCCTAGACGGATTTGACGGATAGATAATGTCCATGTTGAGCTCCATTTGAATGGGGCTGCCATCCGGCTTTACACAGTCGTCAATGGTCTTAGCCGGTTCTAAGTTGTATTTTTCTCCAAATTTAGGAACCACAGTGTCATTCCAAACCTGCACAATGTAGTCCAGCGTGCCCACCGATGCACTTTCTTCAATGTTCCAAAATTCAATGTCCTTGGCCAGCCGGTAGCCGGCGGGAAGCACATATAAAAACTGGTCGAACATTTTTAAATTGGTGCCCGAAAAGCCACTGCCCACGCGGTAATAGGATTTGAGTTTGGCAAGGCTCCAGTCGATGGCCGGGGAAACAGACAGCGGATGGCTGCGGTAATCCGCTGTCACAACGATATAGCCCTCGTTTATGTAGTCTTTTAAAATGGAGGCGTCATCCTCCTGCCCGATGCGCTCGCCATTAAAGTGCATCACATACAAAATGACCTCTTTTTCACCGCCATCCGGGTCGTTACAGTAGACGTTCAAATCCACCGGGATGCCAATATACCCGTCGTCTGAGAGTGTCTCGCTTTTTACCAGATACTGGCGGAACTGCTCAAACACTTTTTGCTCCGACTCAGATTCTGCAAGCGAAACTCCCGGCAGCAAACCGGTAATGAGCACAATCGCCAGCACCAAACACAACACTTTTTTCATTCTACCTTCTCCCCTCTCTTTTCTCCTTTATGTTCTTAATAAAAGCCGGCGAAAAGCCGTTATTTTTTTCATCCTCATTTTATCACAGCTTTATATCGTTTACAACACTCAATTTTAGCATTTTTCAATTGTTTTCGTACTTTTCGCTTAGAAATCTTTCACACCCCATTGTTCTTTAAAGCCGATACCTCCCCTTTGGCCGAAGACGCAAGCAAGCTGATCAGCTGCGCTAGGTGCTCCCCGATGGAAGCGTCCATGTTTTTGGCATAGCGCAAAAACCGTCCCGCCTGGTTAAGCCACCCATCTGTCAATTCAGAGAGCGTCTTTGCGCCGGTTGCGCTTAAAATCTGAAACAGCACATCGACAAAAATCTCCCGTTCTTTTAACGACAGCCCTGCAATCCACGATTTTAACGTCCGGTCAATTTTCTTGCTGCTCTCATCCACCGAGTCCAGTAAGACAAAGCTGTCCGGCGTGGTTTCCCAAGAGTATAAATCGTGCTGCATAAGCCCCGTTTGCGTGCTGTGCACCACGTCGTAATCCTCCTCGTGGTCAAGCAGCATCCCCACCACCGACGACTGCGGTACATATGTGTTTACCCGGCTGCGCACACGTTTATAGGGTTCGCTCAAAAGCACAGGCGTCAAAAATCCCGGGCCGTCATTGTTGTATACCGCCAAAATACGGTCTTGTACCGATTTCTTACAGTAGGTGGCGGCATACACCGCAAGGTTCCCTCCCTTGGAATGTCCCCCTGTGTAAAGCGCGCTGCCCGTCTCCAGGCATGCGCGCTCCAAATAGCGGACTGCCTCTGCCTGCGCCGGGACCGGTGTGATATAGGCCATATTGAAGTCCTCCTTCCACCCCACCAGCGTGTTGTCAGTCCCCCGAAACGCCACATAGGCTTCATCGCTGTCCAAAAGGATGGTAGTGGCGCAAAACTGCTTTTCCGCCGCCGCATCCACCTGGTTTACAAATCCCGAAAGGTACAGCACGCCAAACCGCCTGCTTTGGGCCAAAAGCTCCAGCAGCCTTCTCTGTGACGCATCCAGCCCATGCGCCCCATCCTTTTTTGCAAGCAGCTGCCCGGCCGCTTTGGCAATCGTTACAGAGGGCGCATAGAAATCAGACGCCACAATGTTATCAAGCGGCAAATAGGAGAGCGCACACAGCACAAGGCTGTCCACTTCGTTAAACTTCAGCGTTTCAAACCCTAAATCCCCCCGCCAATACAAATAATCCAATATATTTGCCATCATTCCACCGCCTTTTATGTTTTCCCTATCATTCTATGCAGCAACTCGGGTGCCCCTTGCCTAAAATTTAAAATCCACCTTTCATTCTAGACAATGTCTATTTGTCGTGGTATAATAATGGAAATATTTTCACACAAGCTTAGGAGGAGGAAAAACAAAATGGAAGTTTGCATACCGGTTTTAGAAACCATCCGCGCCGACGTTGCAGTGATTGGCGGCGGTACAGCGGGATGCTTTGCTGCACTGGCGGCAGCACGTGCGGGGGCAAATACGGTTTTGGTGGAGAAAAGCGGAATTTTGGGCGGCACCATGACGCTTTGCGGTGTGGACTTTCCCGGGCTGTTTCACGCCTGGGGCAAGCAGATAATCGCCGGGCTTGGCTGGGAATCCATTGAGCGCGCAAAATCGCTGGGCGGTGCCACGTTCCCCTCGTTTGCCTACGACCGCGAAACCTACCGCCCCAGCCAGCACTGGAAACAGCAAGTGCGGCTGGACAGGACCATTTACGCCAAAGTGCTGGACGTCATGTGTGAAGAAGCTTGCATTCGCACCATGCTGCACACCATGTTTATTCATGCATCCCAAACAGATGACGGTGTGGAAATTTTACTTGGATGTAAAGAAGGTGTACGGCGCGTCTTGGCACGCTGTGCGGTGGATGCCACAGGAGACGCCAACCTTGTGGCAAAGCTGGGCTATGCGGTGGAATCCAGCGACCGGCTGCAGCCTGCAACCCTGCAAAATAAGCTTTCAGGCTATGACCCTGAAACGGTGGACTACGAAGCGTTAAAAGACTTTGTCAAAGAAGCGATTGCGCGCGATATTCTGCCGCCGGGCATCACGGAAAAGAAAATTGTGCACTGGGTAAAAATCCAAAAAATTGACAACCACATCCCATGCCCGCACGACGCATGGGAATCTGCGGGAAAATCGCGGGTGGAAGCGGAAGCGCGCAGGCATTTGGTGCTCACTGTCCAGGCGCTTCGGGAATTTCCAGGGCTTAGGTCCCTTTTCATTCAATCCGCCGCATCGGAGTGCGGCATTCACGAAACCAACCGGATTGTGGGCGAATACACCGTAACTGCCGACGACTATGTGAGCGGAAAGCGGTTTGACGACGCAATCTGCTATGCGTTCTACCCCATCGATTTGCACGTACAGTCAGGGATCGACCAGGTGTTCTTAAAAGAGGGCGTGGTGCCCACCATCCCCTACCGGGCGCTCATTCCCAAAGGCTCACGGCATGTGCTTGCCGCTGGGCGGATTCTCTCCTCTGACACCATGGCAAACAGTGCGCTCAGGGTGCAGGCGCCCTGCATGGCAACGGGGCAGGCAGCGGGATGCGCGGCCGCCATTGCCGCAAAGCTCTCATGCAGTGTGCAGGAGGTCACCCATGAACGGTTATGCACAGAGCTGGAAGCACAGGGCGTTATTTTGCCCTAAATGGGAAAGGCAATAAAATGCCGTCTAAAAAATGGGACGCCCACGGAAGCGGCGCCTCGCCTCATCAGCAGTACCGCTTCCTCCTCCTTACGCACAACCAACTTAAAAAGAAGCGGAAAAACGTATCGTTTTTCCGCTGTTTTATTTAAAAATGCTCCTTTTGAAACTGGGCGCGGTATTTTGCCGGCGTAATGCCAAACTGCGCTTTAAAGGTGCGGATGAAATTGTTGGCGTCGGAAAACCCGCTGCAAAGCGCGATATCCACCACTGAGCCGCCGCCAGTTTGCAAAAGCTTTCGCGCATGGTTGAGCCGCACCAAGGTGAGATATTGCTTGGGGCTAAACCCGCAAAACTGCTTAAAGCTGTGAGAAAGGTAATACGGGTCTACAAAAAACTTGCTGCAAATTTCGTTGATTTTGATGTGTTCGCAAAAATGCGCGTCCAAATAAAGCTGGATTTTAAACAGCGTATCTTTCACCGACAGATTTGTAAACTGGAAATTTTGGGGATGCTCCCGGTAAACGCAAATTAAAATTTCCGTCAAAAGCGCAAGCGCCGCCTCCTCGCAAAACGCCTGCCCGTCTGTTTCTTCCAAAACCCGGCGGAACAAATGCGAGATGTCGGCCTCAAGGTGCAAGCAGTGGCAAAACTGCTCTGACCGGCTTTTTAACATGGACACCAAATCAATATTTTGCATACGCCGGTCAAACTGCTCAGGCAGGATGCTCAGCACATAGCGGCGGTATGGCTGCTTTGTCACCAAAAGGTCGTGCGCCTCCAAATTGCTGATGAGCACAATGTCGTTTTTCCCGGCGGCGTACTCTTTGCCGCCAATGGAAATTTTGATGCTTCCCGACGTGATATAGATGATTTCATACCGCTGATGAAAATGGCTTGCATAAGGGTGCCCGTCGTTTTTATACACTGCACTTAAAAGCTCCATGTTCCCCTCCAAAACAAATTTTACATATTTTTAAACAACTTCGGCGTAGAAAATCCTTCCGCTTTATTATATCATACATTTGAAAAAAGAAAAGGGGTGGAATTTACTTTGACGAACAAAACAATATCAGCGCCATCACTTCCCATGTCGGAACAATACGATGTCTTGCGCGCGCCCATTTCGGTTGGAACGCTGCAAATTCCAAACCGGCTGGCTGTCCAGCCCATGGAGGGGTGCGACGGCCAAGCAAACGGCGCGCCGGGACCCTTAACGCGCAGGCGCTATAAGCGCTTTGCAAAGGGCGGCGCAGGGCTCATTTGGGCGGAGGCAACCGCCATTGTGCCGGAAGGCCGCGCCAATCCGCGCCAGCTCATGCTGACAAAAGAGACGCTGGGCGATTTTCAGGCCATGGTGCAAGACATCAAAGAAACCTGTCTTTTAGAAAACGGCTATACACCTGCCGTCATTTTGCAGGCCACCCATTCCGGCCGCTATTCCAAGCCCATGGGAACGCCCGCGCCTATGATTGCCTATCACAATCCCATTTTTGAAAAAAACGCGCCCATCCCAGACGATGCAATTGTGACAGATGACTACTTAAAATCACTGCCGGAATTTTTTGCAAAAACCGCCGCACTCGCACAAGAGGCAGGCTTTGACGGCGTTGACATCAAATGCTGCCACCGCTATTTGTTAAGCGAACTCATGAGCGCCTATGCGCGCAAAGGCCTATACGGCGGGAGCTTGGAAAACCGGGCGCGCCTGCTGTTTGACGCGGTGCGCGCTGCACAGGGGGCAACCAAAGGCGGATTTATCGTGACCACACGCATGAACGTTTATGACGGTTTCCCCTACCCCTATGGGTTTGGCGTGAGCAAAGACGGAGGCTTGGCCGAAGACCTTCGCGAACCGCTCCAGATAATTGACACACTGCACAACACCTGCCATATGCCCATAATTGACATCACCATCGGCAACCCCTATGTCAACCCGCATGTGAACCGCCCGTTTGACGCAGGCCCTTATCAGCCGCCGGAAGACCCGGCCGTGGGTGTGGAGCGCATGTGCCGGTGCGTGGGCGCGGTGCAAAGCGCATTTCCAAAGCTTTTGGTGGTGGGATCCGGCATGTCATATCCCAAGCAGGACAGCGCCAAGCTCGCGGCGGGCTGCGTTTCTAACAACATCTGTGCCATTGCCGGGTTTGGCCGCATGGCAATCGCATATCCCGACTTTGCGCGCGATATTTTATCAGGGCGCGGCTTAGATGCCAAGCAGTGCTGTGTGTGCTGCTCCAAGTGCTCGTCGCTTATGCGGCATGGCACGGTTTCAGGCTGTGTTGTGCGGGATAGCGAAACCTATCTTCCCTATTACAAACAAGCAGTGCTTGGAAAGGAGTGACGCAAAGTGGAGAAAATTGCAGTGGTAACCGGCGGCACACGCGGCATTGGCCTCGCCATTACAAAAATGCTTTCAGACGAGGGCTACCGCGTGCTGGCATGCGGACGCAAAGAGGCGCCGGAAGCGCTTCTTAAAATAGAACGATGTACATTTGTGCAGTGCGACATTGCAAATGCGGACGACCGGGAAGCGCTGGCGGGGCAAGTGGAGCAATTGGGCCGGCTGGATATTTTAGTCAACAACGCGGGCGTTGCGCCCAAAGAGCGCATGGACATTTTGCAGACCACACAGGAGAGCTTTGACAGGGTGGTTGGCACCAATTTAAAAGGAACGTTTTTTATGTGCCAGCGGTTTGCAAATGTCATGCTGGAATGTTTGCAGCACGGGCTCTCTGACTACCATCCCCGCATTGTAAATATCTCCTCCTGTTCGTCCTACACGGCGTCTGTCAACCGCGGGGAATACTGCATTTCCAAGGCAGGCATTTCCATGGTGACAAAGCTGTTTGCCGCACACCTTGCGCCAATGGGGATTCTGGTGTTTGAGGTGCGGCCCGGCATCATCCAGACTGACATGACAAAAACGGTGCAGGCTGCATATGAAGAGCGCATTCAAAACGGCTTAACCCCCATCAAACGCATGGGCAGGCCAGAGGACGTGGCAAATTGCGTGAAAGCGCTGTGCTCCGGGCTGATGGACTTTGCGCCCGGGCAGGCAATTGAGGCGGACGGCGGATTTCACATCAGGAGGCTTTAATGAACTGTTACGAATTTGATACCATTGTGATTGGCTCAGGCTGTGCAGGGCTAAACGCCGCTGACTGCTTAAAAAAAGAGGGCTGCAAGCGTTTTGCGCTGGTGACTGAGGGCATGAACATGGGCACCTCCCGCAATGCGGGCAGTGATAAGCAAACCTACTATAAACTGGGGCTTTCATCCGACTGCACAGACGGCGTGCTGGATATGGCGCAAACTTATTTTGACGGGCGGTGCACCCACGGCGATTTGGCAATGGTGGAAGCGGCCAATTCGCCGGCGGCGTTTTTTAAGCTGGTGAATTTGGGCGTGCCCTTCCCCAAAAACGACTATGGCGAATTTGTCGGCTACCGCACCGACCACAGCGTGCAAAAACGCGCTACTTCTGCCGGCCCGCTCACTTCGCGCTATATGACCGAGGCGTTGGAAAAAGAAGTGGTACAAAGCGGTATTCCCATTTTTGACCATATGCAGATTGTAAAGCTGGTTGTAGCGGATGGCAGCATTGCAGGCGCCATTGGCCTTGATACAAACACGCACGAATTTCATGCATTTTGCGCAAGCAGCATCATCCTCGCCACCGGCGGGCCCGCCGCAGTGTATGCCGACCGCGTTTATCCCGGAAGCCAAACCGGCATGAGCGGCATGGCCATTTTGGCGGGTGCAAAAACCGAAAACCTCACCGAATGGCAATATGGCCTTGCATCCATAAAATTTAGATGGAACGTTTCGGGCACTTACCAGCAGGCGCTGCCGCGCTATATTTCAGTTGACCCGGACGGCACGGAGCACGCGCTTCTCACAGGGCCGGATGATTTGGGCCGGGAATTTCAAAAGGGCTATGAGTGGCCGTTTGACAGCGCAAAGGCAACGGGTTCTTCTGCCATTGACCTTTTAGTGCACCAGGAGCGCGCAAAGGGCAGACGGGTGTTTTTGGACTACACACGCGATCCTGCGGGGCTTGATTTTGCCACGCTGCCAAAAGAAGCATACGACTATCTTTTAGCGTCGGACGCACTTCTAAAAACCCCCATTGCACGGCTTGAGCGTATGAACCCGCAGGCCATTGCGCTCTACCGCTCGCACGGCATCAACCTGTTTTTGGAGCCGCTTGAAATTGCGGTGTGCGCACAGCATTTAAACGGCGGGCTGGCGGTGGACATCCACTATGAAACCAGCATCCGCGGGCTGTATGCAGTGGGGGAAGCAGCCGGTGTGTTTGGTGTGGCAAGGCCGGGCGGTTCAGCGCTCAATTCCACCCAGGTGGGCGCCATGCGCGCCGCACAGCACATTGCAAAAAAGGCAGGCAACAGGGGTACCAATTTGAAGTTCGTCACGCAGGAGGCGGAGCGGTTTTATAAAAAAATCGCCTATGCCCCGGTTTCCAACTTAAAAAAATACACTTCCGTCTTTCCGCGTAAAATGAGTGACTTTGCAGGGTTTTTGCGGGACAGCGATGAAATCAAACAAATATATACGCAAGTAACCGCGCTGCTAAAAGACTTTCCAAGCACCGTGCAAATTGCCAAGCCTTATGAGCTTTCGCAGTATCTAAAACTCTATGACACCTTGATTACCACACGGGAAGTGCTTTCGGCCATGCAGCTGTGGTGCGAGCACATTGGCGTGCGCGGCGGCGCAGTGCTGGCCAATCAATTTGGCGCGCCGCAAAACCACGGCTTTGACCAACAGGTAATTTGCACCAGGTGCGGTGAAGCCTATTTTGAACCGGTGCGCCCCATTCCCCAAACAGACACCTGGTTTGAGTCTATTTGGAACAAGCAGGAGAAAGGAGAATAAACATGAATCCTTGCGGACTCGTATCTGTTACATACCGGAACCTCACGCCGGCACAAGTGGTAGAAACTGCAAAAACAGCCGGCCTTTCCTACATTGAGTGGGGCGGCGATATCCACGTGCCGGCAGGAGACACAAAAACTGCTTTGCAAGTGGGCGCGCTCACCAAGGCGGCAGGGCTTGGCATCAGCTCCTACGGCTCGTATTATAAGCTTGGCGAAAATGCCGACCCTAAAACCGCATTTTTGCCGCATCTTGCTTGCGCATGCACGCTGGGCGCGCCCGTCATCCGGGTGTGGGCAGGCACAAAACCCAGCGAAGGCTGCCCGAAAGACTATGCAACCCGTGCGGCAAAGGACGCCAAAATCATTTGCGGCATGGCGGCGCAAAA
Source organism: Oscillospiraceae bacterium (assembly GCA_021629085.1). Taxonomy (GTDB): domain Bacteria; phylum Bacillota; class Clostridia; order UMGS1810; family UMGS1810; genus JAJXRJ01. The sequence goes on from JAJXRJ010000005.1 coordinate 52,425, forward strand.
ATGCATTACGGTCGCACTGGAATACCATCCCAATACGCTCACCGACTGTGCGGCATCCGCACTTCGTTTCCTATCGTTGGCAGATCATAAAAACTTAAAGCTTTACTGGCAGCCGGATTTTAAAAAGGACCAGCGCGTACTGCTGGACGAATTAGCACAAGTGATAAGCCATGTGATTTACGCGCATGTGTTTTTCTGGGATGCGGATAAAAAACGGCTCCCCCTATCGGACGGTATTGGCGTTTGGCAGGAATTTTTAAAACTCCTTTCCAACAATGCGGACTGCTTATATTTGTTAGAATTTGTAAAAGACGACAACCCCGGCGCTCTGCCGGCGGAAGCAAATGCGCTTCGCCAAATTTTGGAGGTACAAAAATGAAAGCACTATTCTTATGTGAATCAAAAGAAATGTTTGACTGCGTGTATGCAAACGAAACCAAAAAGGCCATTTTAAGCGCCTATACGGGTACAGAGGATATCTTAAAAAAAGAAGACCTGCATCCTAACATGGATGCGGACGTATTGTTTACCACCTGGACATTTCCAGCGTTTTACACAGAGGAGATTAAAACCTATTTCCCAAACCTCAAGGCCATATTTTACGGCGCGGGCAGTGTGCAAAAATTTGCCCGCCCCTTTTTAGAGCACGGCGTTGCCATCTCAAGCGCCTGGAATGCCAATGCGGTTCCGGTCATTGAATATGCGACTGCGCAAATTTTGCTTGCCAATAAAGGTTTTTTCCGTTTGTGCGGCGCGCACTCTATAGAAGCGCGCACAGTGGCAAAAAACCGGGTTGAAACCTATCCGGGCAACTTCCATACCAAGGTTGGCCTGATCGGCGTGGGTGCAATTGGCTCCGGTGTGGCAAAACAGCTGCAAGCCTATGATTTGGACGTCTACGTGTACGACCCATTTTTGCCGGATGAACGGGCACAAAGCCTTGGCGTAACCAAAGCGGAGCTTTCCTTCCTCTTTGCAAATTGCCAGACCATTTCCAATCACATGGCCAACAATCCGCAAACCGAGGGAATGCTCAACTACGCGCTCTTTTCTAAGATGAAACCCAACGCCACCTTTATCAATACCGGGCGCGGGCAGCAGGTGGTGGAACCAGACCTGATCCGTGCGCTGACCGAACAGCCCGAACGGACGGCGGTTTTGGACGTCACTTACCCTGAGCCGCCGGAGGCAGACAGCCCGCTTTACCGTTTGCCAAACGTCATCTTGACACCGCACATTGCGGGCAGCACTGGGCAGGAGCGCTTCCGGCTGGGCGAAACGGCCTGCGCGGAAGGCCTGCGGTTTTTAAACGGCGAACCGCTTGCCGGTGCGGTTTCGCTTTCCATGCTTGCCACCATGGCATAATATGACAACGAAAAGAACCACCACGCAATGATACCATGCATGGTGGTTCTTTTTTAGTCAAATAAGCTAAACTGTTTCCCCGTTTGCGGTGCACCTGCCGGTTCTACACACAGTGCATTTGAAGGAATATCGGCAATAAACGACGACGGGGTGCCGCTGGAGGTGAGGATCAGCCTGTCTTTTGCACGTGTGATACCCACATAAAACAGCCTTCGCTCCTCTTCCACATCCGCCGGCCGGTTTGGCGCTTCGAGCGGAAGGGTTCCCTGGTTGACACCGTACAAAAATACGGTTGGAAATTCCAACCCCTTTGCGCCGTGCAACGTCATCAGCGTCACTGCGCCGGATGCATAGGGCGTTTTATCCACACTGCGGCAAAGGTCGCCCTCCTGCCCCAACGTCACATTGGTTAAAAAGGCCTGCATATCCCGGTCAAACACAGCCATGCGGATTAGCCGTTCCACAGCCGCTTCCTCCGTTGCCCCCACACGCTTGCTCAAGTCTTCCAAAAGCGTGCTGGGCGGCTCTTTTTTTAGCCGCTCACAAAAATCTTTGATAAGCCCTTGCCACACATCTGCCAGCGCAAGGTCGGAAAACTCCATTTGCACACCCGCCGTGCTCTGTGACTCTGCAAACGCATGTGCCCATACCTTTGGGCAAATCCCAAAATGTATTTAAAAACGCACATAAAGAGAAGATGTCGGCGCGGTTTTGCAAAAATTTGAAAAACCCAATCAGCCCCTGCACCTTTGGGTGATCCAGCGTATCGTCACGGCCTGTCACCACATAGGGGATCCCTTCGATTGCCAGGCACTTTTCCAAAAGCTTTGCCTGCCGGTGCGTGCGGTATAAGACGGCAATATCGGAAAAACTGCAAACTGTCTCGTGCTTGCGCCGCCGGGACATGGCCTGCGCGTCCAGCATATCCACGCCGCCCACCAAACGATTGATTTCTTTTGCCACAAACACTGCTTCAGAAAACTCCGTAGGCGCCGGCGCATACCGTACGGCTGCCCCAGGCGTGCGCTGGGCGCAAAGCACCCGTTTGTGCCTCCCGTTTTTTTCAATGACCGGAAGCGCACAGGAGAGCACCTGGGGCGTGGAACGATAGTTGTTCTCCAAATAAATGGTGCGAAGATTTTTAAAATCGGCACTAAGCCGGTCAAAGCAATGCGCATTGGAGCCGCGGAACCCATAGATGGACTGGTCGGGGTCGCCAATGACAAAGAGCCCTTTTCCTGCCCGGCTCCAGGCGCACACCAGCTGATACTGCGTTTCGTTGATATCCTGGAATTCATCCACCAAAAGATAGGAGCCGCTTTTTTTCGCGGCAGGAAGGCTGAGCGCGCGCAAAAGCAGGTCGTCAAAATCCAGCACGCCGGCCTGCCCCAAGGCCGCTTCATATTGTTCAAACGCCCGGACAGGCACCTGTGCAGCATCGCCCTGCATGCCGCATTTTTTACGGGACACCGCTTCTAAAAACGCCTTTGGCGCAGTTTTTAAGCCAAGCGATTTTAGAACAAGTTCTGCAAACGCCTGCGCCTGCTGCGCACTTACCAGCACTGGGTTCTCCCCCGCCTGCTTTAATTGCTCTAAACAGATGGCGTGAAAAGTGCCAATGGTCATGGCGCGCACCGCGCGCTTGCCGCCCAGGCGCTTTTCCAGCCGCTGGCGCATCTCAGCCGCCGCCTTGTTGGTGAAGGTAACCGCCGTAATTTCAGACGGCTTTACCCCAGCCTCTTCCACAAGGTGTGCAATTTTTGCCACCAGCGTTTTGGTCTTTCCAGTTCCTGGCCCTGCAATTACTGCCACAGCGCGTTCTTTGGCCAAAACCGCAGCGGACTGCGCCTCATTGAGCGCTTCGGTATGCTTTGGCGTTTCCAAACCCCCGCCATCCGAATTTTTTTGCGGTGCTTTTGGATTGGAAGTTGTTTTTGGCACAAGCATATCGGCAAATTCCACACTGGAAAACAGGCTGGCCTGTCCGCCCAGCGCGTCCATATCCGCCTGATCCAGCAGCGTAATCACACCATACTGCCCATCAAATCCCGGTTTCCGCATCACATCTCCCGCCCGGAGCCTACGGATTCCCTCTGCAACATACGGCCCGCTTATACGTGCAATGTCCGATATCGGCGCCTCGCGCAAAATATAAAATTCCGGCCCAAGTGCATGGAGCATTTTTTCATATTGCCGGCTCACCTTCACACTTGCCGCAGAAAGGCCTGTGGAGCCTGCAATGACCTCAGGAAGCGGCACCAGGCTGGAAAACGCACACGCATTCTCAGGCACAAACCCCAATTTGCGGTCGGCAAGCTGTTCTAACCGGTGCTGCACGCCGATGGTAATTTTCCCGCCGCAAACCGGGCAACGGCCGCCATGCGCTGCCGTTTCGGATGGGGTAAAACAAACGCCACAGTTGCGGTGCCCGTCCAAATGATACTTCCCCTCTTCCGGGAAAAACTCAATGGTGCCGCCAAAGCCCGCGGACGTTCCTTCGCACAGCGCGCGCGCCAAGGCAGGGTAAGACAATTCTGCGTCAATGAGGTTGGCCTCCCGCCCGAGTTTGGACGGCGAATGCGCATCCGAATTGGACACCAGCGTGTAGCCGTCCAGCGCGGAGAGCTGCCAGTTCATGGCTGGATCAGAGGAAAGCCCGGTTTCCAACGCGTGAATGTGCGGCGTTAAATCCAAAAAGCAGTCTTTGATGGTGTCGAATCCCGAAAATGCGCCGAACATGGAAAAATGCGGCGTCCAAATGTGCGCAGGGATAAACACTGCATCCGCACAGGTCTCCAGTGTAATTTCTAAAAGGTCACGGCTGGAAAGGCCCAAAATGGGCCGCCCGTCTGAGTGGACATTGCCAATGGCCTCCAACCGGCGCGCAAGAAGCTCTGCCGCCGCAAGGCTGGGCAATAAAATGAGGTTGTGCACCTTGCGCACCCTGCCGTCCTGCTTATAGATGGAGCTAATCTCCCCTGTGACGACAAACCGCGGCGTCTGGCCGCTGATTGCGCCGTCTTCTTGTATTTGAAATTCAGGCTTTAACGTGTACAGCCCTTCCTCAGCGGGAACCAGCTTTTCAAACAGCTCTGCCCGCCATGCCGGATGCGTAAAGTCTCCAGTGCCAAGCAGGCCAATCCCCTTTCGCCGGGCCCACAGCTCCAAATACTCGGGCAGGCAATCTTTGCTGGTTGCTCTGGAATATTTGGAATGAATATGTAAATCTGCAATATACAAAAAAGCCTCCCCCTCTTCTTAATATGATACCACCATTCTACCATGCAGGCAGTGCATTTTCAACCAAAAAATGATAATTTTTCGCATAAAACGCCTAGACTTATCAACAAGGATATTGTATAATAAACAGAAGATAGCTTACTCTAAAATTGCAAAAATAAGTGGCAAAGATGCACCAATCACATGGAGGATAATCAATGGGAACCGCAAACAAGAAAAACCGCGCCGAAATTGCACTGATGAATGTTTTGTTTTGCCTGCTTGTAATTTTTATCCACGTCTCGTCCAACCCGATTACAAATGGTGACCGAAAAAGCTGGCAATACTTTTTTGTGTTTGCGCCATGGAAGCTTGCGGCATTTGTCGTGCAAGGGTTTATTTTTCTAAGCGGCGTCAAGCTGTTTTTAAACCCCAAGCCGCATCTTAACTATAAGAAGTTTTATCTTGGCCGAATCAAACGGGTGGTGCTGCCCTATCTTTTATGGGTGGTCATTTACTATCTTTATTTTTGCTCGCGCAATTACTTCCCGTTTTCCGTCTCTGATTTATTTGGCTACATCCTGCGCGGCGATTTGGTAAGCCACTTTTATTTTGTCATTGTCATTGTGCAGTTTTATGCGCTCATGCCATTTTGGCGATGGCTCTTTTCAAAAACAAGCCCGGCCGTTCTGCTTCCGGCGTCGCTGGTTTTGATGCTGCTGTTTCAAAAGTGGCTGCCGCAAATGTTAGAAACCCTGTTTTTGGGCGTCTCGTTTCCATACAACGACCGGCTGTTTACCACCTATCTGTTCTACTGGGTGGCGGGCTGCTATGTGGGGCTATACTACGAAGCGTTTACCACAATGCTAAAGGAGCGGCTAGGGAGCATTTCTGTCATATTTGGCATTTCGCTTATCTTAAACCTCCTGTTTTCCTACCTGTCCGTCCGCCGTGCACAGCCCATGCCATGGCTGGAGCATTTGCATGTGTTTTACACCATCAGCGCTATTTTGTTCGTATTTGCGCTTGCGTTAAAACCCGCCGGGAAACGAATCGCAAATATAGCGCTTGTGCGGGGCATCAACCGGGCCAGCTACAATATCTATCTTTCCCACTGCCTGTTTATTTTTGCTGTGGACGAATGGATGCTCGAAAGGGGAATCCACGGCTTATTTGTCACCTATCTGATAAGAATTGCAACCGTTTATATCGGTTCCGTCCTGTGCTGTATGCTCTATGACGGATTCAAATTTACATGCAAACGAATCTTTGCAGCGAAGGGAGACCGTCATGTATAACCAGTTTCAAACTACCATTCCTAAAAACGCGCACAATACCGCACTGCTAAACGCCGTACGGCAAGCGGCTAAGCCCTATATCGGCGCGCCCATTCCCGCGCTTCCCTATTCCAAGTTCCGGCTGTTTTTTGAAACGGGCAGCCGGGTGGAATACGAGGCGGCGTATATTGAACACCGCAAGCGGATGAACTTTTTTACCGCGCTTTCTTTAGGCGACCCCGACCCAAAATGGATTTTAGAGCTTTGCGACACACTGTTTGCGGTGTGCGACGAATTTACCTGGTCGTTTCCCGCACATTTAAAACATCCGGACGATGCGGCGGCATGCGTGACCCAAGTGGACCTTTTCAGTGCGGAAACCGGGTTTGCGCTCTGTGAAATCCTCTATCTGTTAAAAGACCGGCTGCCAAAGCTCATCTGCGACCGCATCCGCTATGAGGTCAACCGCCGTATTCTTACGCCATACCTTTTAGGCCAGGCAGAATTTCTGCAAACGAACAACTGGGCGGCAGTGTGCGCCGGTTCGGTCGGCTGTATGCTCATCTACCTTTCCATGGACAAGGAGTTTGCATTGGCAAAATCGCGGTTGCTTGCGTCCATGCAGTCTTTTATTGGCGGCTATCAGCCGGATGGCTGCTGCCTGGAGGGCGCGCTCTACTGGTCGTATGGATTTGGCTATTTTTGCTTTTTTGCCGCGCTTTTGCGCGACTATACAAAGGGCGAAGTCAACCTGTTTGCAGACAAAAAGGTGGCACGCATGGCTGCGTTTGGGCAAAACGCTTTTTTAAGAGGAAACATTGTACTCCCGTTTTCCGACGCGCCGCACAATTTAACGCTGCATGTGGGCCTCAGCCATTTCCTTGCGCGGGAATACCCGCACATTTCGGTTCCCGCCCCCTGCTGTGAATCAGCGTTGGGCGACGATACGCGCTATCGGTTTGCAGATTTTATCCGCGACTTTTTCTGGTATGACGAATCACTTGCAAAGGCGCCGAAGCAGCTGGACAAGATGTGCTGTTATCCAGATTCCCAGTGGTTTATCCGGCGGTTTTCGGACGGCGCGTTTGCGGCCAAGGGCGGGCACAACAACGAGCCGCACAACCACAACGACGTTGGCGGATTTGTGCTTTTGAGCGGTGATGATCTGATTGTGGACGATCTGGGGTGGCCGGAGTATTACGCCGGCTATTTCGGCCCAAACCGGTATGATGACATTTGCGCATCCGCACATGGACACAGTGTGCCGGTGTTAAATGGGCAGGTACAGACGGCGGGGGCAGACCGCTATGCGGCGCTTTTGTGCGCTGAGCCCGGGCAGTTTTCGCTGGACCTGACCCACGCTTATCCGGAAGTTCCGCTGGATCAGTTTACCCGCACGTTTTTCCTCTCAGAAACCGCAATCCGTCTGACAGACCGGTTTTTGGGTGCGCTTCACTCGGTGTCAGAGCGGTTTGTCACCCGCATCCCGCCCCAAATTGAGAAGAATTCCGTACATATTGGGAACTGGCGGCTGCGCTGTGAACAGAGTGCAAAAATCACAGTTTCCAAACGCGATTTTTCACCCCGTCTGAGCATTTGCAAAATGGATATGAAACCGGTGGAGACCGCATATTTTATCGATTTTTCTTTCTTGCCATCCGACACTTCCTTTGCACTGCAATTTTTGTTTGAAAAGTGTTAACACACATAAAAAAGACGGGATTAAAATCCCGTCTTTTTTTCATTGTGCAAATTGATAGCGCCCTAAAAATAAGACTTCCTCATTTTCTTGGTCATAGATGAGATAGACAAATGGCCGGTCGGCGCAAAATTCAACAATTTCCTGCGCCGGTGCGGCGGTAGCCCCCACCATAATGCCTGTAACAGCAGCGGCTTCGGTGCCCTCTTCGCTCACATCAATGTAAGTTTTGTGCACCACATCTGTGATGCAAAACGGCTCTGTCCCGCCGGCCAGCATACCGGAAAAATCTGCACGGCCCGCATCAAACGCGGCGGACATGCCCATAGAGGACAGCATCTCTTTTAGGTGCAGCTCTGTTTCCACCTTAAATTTCGGAATGGAAAGCGCTACCCGGCGGGATTGCATTTGCGCTTTTGCGGTATCAAATTCGGACAAATCGCCCATCAGCACATACATGCCGAGCTTCCCGCCCTCATAGGGCAAATACACCATTTCCGTACCGTCTCCGGCATAATATTCATATTGCCCGGTTTGGTGCATAAAGTCAATTTCCTGCGTGTTTCCAGAAGCTTCGGTAAATATCCCCTTCTCAGTCTGCTCGGGTCGGAAGGGATTTTGCCATGCACCTTTAAAATACACGGCGTTTAAAAGTGCGGCGGCAAAGCGGTTGTCCGAAAGGATGCTGTCAATTTTGCCGTTTGTGTGGTCTGACACCCAGCCATTTATGGTTTCTAATGCGTTCTCATTGTTCACCGTGCCGTTTTCCGCCTGGTAAAGCGACCTTGCCGCATTGGTAAATGCATCTACAAACTGTGCGCCCTGTGCATTGTCCTGGTTGAGCCAAATGGAATTGGCAATGGAAAGCGCAACGTCTTTATTTTTCGCATACGCGTCGATGAGCGCCTGGCTGTGCTGGTTAAATGCATCCAAATCGGAAATTTGCAAAACGGCAAGCATCTCGTCCCTGGTTTCGCCCGCTGCCCCGTTTGCCGCAAGCGCAAGCGCCATTTTTACGCTTAATGGGGAAATCATATAGTTTTTATCCTGCGGTATGGCGTTATCCAGCGCGGCATAAAAAGGCGCGGATGCGGATGCGGCGGGAGTACCATTGCCAAGATGGCTTAACCCTTCTTCCGTGACAATGCCGTTTGCAAGCATCCAGTCCTTCACCATTTGGCCGTCCGGCATTTTTGCAAATAACAGGCCGTGGCAAATCCCCACAACGTCGTTGCGTAAAAGCGGGCGGTTTTCCCGCACAGCACTTTTGGTGTAATTGTTCAGCAACAGCTCCGTGGCAATCCCAACGTCATAGGCATTTTCCAGCGTAACATCGGTATACCCAAACGCGTTTAGCAGCATTTTTACAAATTCTTTTCCGGTTACCGTCTGTTCCGGCAAAAATTCCGTCTCACTCGCGCCGTTTATGTACCCGTTTTGATAGGCGGCAATGATAGAAGCTTTGGCCCAGTGCCCGTCAATGTCGGCAAATGGGCAGGCGCCATCTGCCGGCGTATCGCCCTTTAGCCGCAACAGCAAAACCGCCGCCTCCGCGCGGGTCACATTCCGCTCCAGCGAAAACCCGCTGCCGTCGCCCAAAAACAACCCCATCCGCTCTAGAAGAATTGCCTTATTTGTCTGCATTGGAATTTCTGACGCCGGCACAAATGTCTCTTCCGCCAATGCCGGCACACTTGCCAAGCTCAACATGCCTGAAATTACAAAACACAAAAACCGTTTCACATATCCCACTTTCCTTTCACCATTTTACCAATTAGACGGGGATGCGGGATAAAAGGTTCCAAAAAAGGCCAGCATCTGCTTTTCTCGCAAATGCCAGCCTGTCTCAGTTAAATCACAGAGCAAAACTGTTCGGCAGAAAAAATGGTCACCATGCCGTCCTCTAAATTAAAATGAACCGTACGGCCATACCGCCCGCCGACATCCTCCCCTATAATCTTGATTTGTTGCCGCTCAAGCGCCTCCCTAGCAGAAAGGATATTTTTCTTCCCAACGTGAATATCCTTTGATTTGGCGCCAACCGAAAACAGCTTTGCCCCGCCTACAATTTTTGCAAGCAGCGCATAGGGGTGCGCACCGAACTCTTTTAGCTGCGCAAGCAGTATGTCAAGCCCTGCCTGCACAAACCGCGCCGACCGCCCGCAAAAATCCAGGTTGCCGGGAAGCACTGCATGTAACATTCCGCCAATTTTACGCTCGCGCTCGTACAAGCAAATTACAATGGACGACGATACACCTGCAGCTACCATCCTAAGGTTTCCCTCCGCCACTTTGACTTGCTCAGGCATCACTGAAATTTGATTCATTTTCTCAACCCCAAACATTTTTCCAACGATAACCGCTCTGCCTCGCGCAGCAAAAGCACAATATAGTTTTTTGTGTCTGCCGCCATAAATTCGCCTTCAATGCTCACCGCACGATTTCCAAAAAATATACTTCTTCCCGCGCATTCCACCGTCATTGCACCCACCATGTCCTCGGCCAACACCGTGTTTAAAATTTCAGCCCGGCCATGCGTGTAGAACGAAATTGCCGAAAGATAGGCAGATGCCATCAAATTGGCAATTTCCGCAAGTGCAATATATGCCTCTGTATCGCCAAGAACCCGTATAGGCTCGCGCCGCAGCAAACTTTTTAAACACTGGCGGGCAAATGGCTCTCGAAAGATAAACAGAAGTTCGCCAAAAAAATCGCCTGCAAAGGATACCACCGCCCCCACCGCTTTTTCCTCCCGGATTTCCTCCGGTATCATGGAGTGGAATGTATCTAGCTCACACACCCGTATCAACTGATGGATTTCACGGGAACAGGGGAAAATGTTGGACAACGATGTCACTGCGCTTCCCATGGCAATATTGCCGATTTCCCCAAACGCATCAAATACAAGCTGCAAAAATTGATCGGAACCCGGTTCTGTCATGTTCATTCGCCCCTTTCCAAAAAATGCTGCAGGCAGCCATCAACTGCATTCATCAGCGTTTCTTCAGAAAAGGGTTTTACGATATACTCTGCCGCGCCATTTAAAATACACTGCAAAACCATTTTCTCATCGCCCAATGCCGAACACATCACAACGTTCGCCGTAGAATCAATTTTTAGCAGTTCTTTTAGCACTTCTATTCCCGACATGTCCGGCATGATGATGTCTAAAAGCACCAAATCAGGATGCTCTTTGCGGTACAGTGCAATTGCTTCTTCTCCGCTTTTGACTTCCATAAGATTTGAAAATCCGTATTTACGTAATATTTCGCAAATGATTTGGCGCATAAATACGGCATCATCTGCAACCAGTATCCGTGGTTCCATAGTGTCCTCCATTCTGTTGTAAGACGCGCAAACCCATTCAAAAAAGAAACGATTCCCAAAGTTTACTTTCCAAGACGTTAATCGGTACGGCTTCGCTGTATAAATCCCCTTGAAAAATATCACAGCCTAATTCAACTAAAAAGGTTTCCTGTTCTTTTGACGTAATCTGCGGTGCAATCACGCGCAGATTGAGCTGCTTTGCCAGCCGAATCAAACCGGATAGCAAAATTTTTCGTTTTTCATCTGCATCTGGAAATTTTACAAACTTAGGATCAAGTTTTATCGTATGAATGGGTGCATCCACCAAAAACAACGGAGAACTATAATCCGTCCCAAAACTATCTAAGGCAATTAAAAAGCCGTTCCGTGTAATAACTGGAACCACTTTCTCCATTTCCTGAGCGTGCAAAAAGGCGTTTCCGCCAAACTCCATTTCCAAATACCCCTTTGGTATTTGATACTTCTCTCTTAGATACTCTGCACGGCGCCAAAATTCCAATGAGGAAAGATGATTTTTTGAAACGCTAAATGAAACCGGAACCGGCTCCCTGCCCATGTCCATCCACCGCCGCAGAAGCTTACATGCCCTACGGATACAGAAACTATCAATTTCTAACGCAAATCCGTTTTTCTCAAAGATGGGCATAAACTGCTCCGGGTTCAAGTGCCTGCCGTCAGAAAGTTTCCACAAAACAGACATCTCCACGCCCATGCAGCGGTGCGTCCGAAGCGATATCCTTGGCTGGTAATATACCGCAAGTTCCTTTTTCCCAAAACCAGCGCGCATTTGCCGCTCCAAATATTGACTGGTCTCATACTGTTCTTTCGTCTGCGGCCCGTAAAATGCAAATTTGCTTTTATCACAAGGCTTTACGCTGACACGCGCAATATTGGAATACTCTGTTAAAACGGCAATATTTGCGGCCGTATCCTCTGCCTCGCACACACCCACAGCGCATTTTAAGCGAATAGCCGGCCCGCGGATTTCAGACACCCGTTCAATGCGCAGCATAATTTTTTTTACACGCAAAATCAGCTCATCACGGTTTTTTCCGCACAATAGTGCTGCAAAGCAATCCCCATACAGCCTTGCATAACACTCGTTGTCAAATAAAGATAAATCCAAAATATCCGCCACATGCCGCAAAACACGGTCGCCCACCTCATGCCCGTATTCCCGGTTGATCATCTTAAAGTTAATCAAATCCAAAGAAATCATGGCATATCGTTTGTCCGGTTCGGAAAAGAGGCGTTTTGTACCCTCGACAAGCAATCCATTCACATTCCATGCACCCGTCACCCGGTCTCGATACGTCTCCTGGCTCAGCCGGCGCTCTAAACGGTATTTTGCAATATAGGGAGAAATGGCTTTCACTGCCTGTTCGAAAGTGATAATTGCCCCTGGGGACCACGCACGCTCCCGCTGTGAATCACTCACCGTGAGAAGCCCGACACACACCCCTTCTTCCCAAATACCACCCTGCATCACCGCTTTGGAACCGATCAGCTTTTGCCGTTCCGCCAAAAGCTTTCCAAACTGTTTAAATTCGCTGACCCGGTTACAAACAACCGGCTTCCCACTCTGAAACACCTTGACATAATCTAGAACCAATGTGCTGGGAATCGATTGAAAGTTTGGGGTAATAACCGGTGTTCCGCGTGCAGAATATTGGAAAGTCGTTTTATAAGTTTTTTTATCGCGGGCTTCCTCTGTCACACATACAAAATCAACGTCAAAATAGTTTGCTATTGCGGCAAGCGCGTCATAGATTCCATCCTTTTGTTCGGTTTGCTCCGTGCTTGAAAAAAGGATATCTGTTAAACGGGCCAAAAATTCAAAGTCCGGCTGCACATTGGAGATTGCCCCCTCAGGCACCGGCACTACCTGTTCTGGTTTTTCAAAAAGCGCTTGATCGGCATTGACAAAAACAAAGCCGCGCGCTTCTTTTTTTGATTTTGCAATGGCTTCGCCCGCCTTGCGCTTTAAATCGTCATACGTCATATTTTGCCGAAGCTGTAAAACCGCGCCAACAGCAATTTCCACATTTGGCAAATTTTCACATTTAACAGCTTCCTTAAATTTTTTAAAAAATAAAACAGCTCTGCTGTTGCTAAAATCGCTATAAGGGCTGCCAATTAAAAATACTAAAAATGAAGAAAGGCCAATTCTGGCAATCATTTCCATGCTTTTTAAAATTCCGCTTAATAAAAAAGCAACGCGAATTAAAAATGCGTCGTCAATATCACCCGGCGTCTGCTGCGTAAAATCAATCCGCGCCAGCGAACATCCCGTGCACGATTTGTGCTCAGCGAGAAATGCGTCCACATAGGTTCGGGCATAATCGTCTGTACGGGTTTTTGTCAGGGTGTCCCACTCATTTTTGAAGCCTGTTTCTTCTACGCGCATAAAACACCTCACTGTGGGCACCGCTTGACTGCCCATATCCCATTGTCCACAAGCTTTACAAACTTCATAAATATTACAATGTTTAATAAAGTTTAACATAATATGACTGAATTTTCAAGGAAATAACTGTGAATTTCGAAAAAACATTTCAGAATGATGGTGTCATATAGACACCTGATTCTTTGCATTGTCCCGCCCAGTGCTTTCTCTGACTGTTTGTACATCAAATGCCATCCCGCCCGCTTTTTCTTGGATTTTCCAAAAAAAATCCAATTATATTGTATTTTGTATATTCCGCTTGTAATTGATATTATTTTATCGAATTTTCGAATGCTCATTTAGAGGAATGCCGCTAACGAATAAAAAAGGTTGAAAAAACAAGCACTGTGTAATATAATAAAATATAAGAAAGAAAAAGGAGGAAGGCGATATGAGCGAAAATAAACGCCATAAAAAGGGAAAAATTACGTTATATGTAGTTTTGCGCGCCTTGGTAATCGCTGTTATGATTGGCCAGATTTTTCGCGGAAATTACAACAACGTCTTTTTGTGCGTCCTCACCCTCATTCTCTTCATGATTCCTGTCATTGTGGATCGCAAACTGAATATCAAACTGCCCACCGCATTAGAAACCATCATCCTGCTATTTATCTATTCAGCTGAAATTTTGGGAGAAATCCAAAATTTTTACTCCGTGTTTGCACATTGGGATACCATGCTGCACACATTAAATGGATTTTTGATGGCAGCCATTGGATTTGCCATGATTGACATTTTAAACCAGAGCCCCAAAATCCACATCAATATGTCACCGGTTTTTGTAGCGTTTGTGGCATTTTGTTTTTCTATGACCATCGGTGTGCTCTGGGAATTTTTTGAATTTGGTATGGACACCTTTTTTGCAACAGATATGCAAAAGGACTCGATGGTACAGCAAATTTCCTCTGTTTTTTTAAACCCTACAGGGCAAAATATCCCTGTGGTGATTCCAAAAATTCAAAGTACGGTTTTAAACAGCGCAGACGGCCAGATACAAACCATCACAGGCGGTTATCTGGACATTGGCCTGGCCGACACCATGAAAGATTTAATTGTCAACTTCATAGGCGCAGCGGTGTTTTCTGTCATTGGCCTGTTTTACATTAAAAACCGCGGCAAAGGCGGGTTTGCACAAAGCTTTATTCCCCAGCTCAAAACGAAAGAGGAAATCGAAGAGAGCCGGCGCGAATGGGAAGACACTGCAAAACCAGGAAAACGGCGCAAAAAAACCGACAAAAAATATTAAATTTCTATTAAAATTTACACGTTTTTCGTGTTTTCATTGCCACTTTCATTTATAATGAAATTAACCAAACCATTACAAAAGAAGGTGAAACAGTTTGGAACAAGATAGGCGCAACATCGTCAAACACACCAGCATCGGCCGCGCATTTGCCGATCCTGCATCCGGCCTTTCTTCGGCACAGGTTTTAGAACGCAAGCGCGCCGGGCTTTCCAATGTGCATGTAAACCCCACCACAAAAACTGTGGGCGAAATTATAAAAAGCAATGTCTGCACCTATTTTAACCTTGTCTTTTCCATCCTGGCGCTGTGCATCATCTTAGTTGGCTCCTATGTGAACTTAACCTTCATGATCGTCGTCGTCATCAACACCATTATTGGCATTATACAGGAAATCCGCTCCAAACGCACCTTAGATAAGCTCTCGCTCCTCTCTACCCCAAAGGCAACAGTGATTCGAGACGGGGCCGAATCGGTGGTCGATACCGAAGAGCTTGTACAAGATGATATTGTTGTATTTTCGGCCGGCAATCAAATTCCAGCCGACGCAAAGATTGTGGACGGCGAGGCCGCAGTGAATGAATCACTCATCACCGGCGAGTCGGTAGAAATTGTAAAACGCGCAGGGGATTCTCTGCTGTCAGGCAGCTTCATTGTTTCGGGAAAGTGCCGTGCGCGTTTAGAAAGGGTTGGCAAGGATTCCTTTGTGTCCAAGCTCACCATTGAAGCCAAGAAAATGAAAAACAAGGTGCAGTCGGAAATGATGCGCTCTTTAGACAATTTGGTCAAATGGATTGGAATTGCCATCATTCCCATGGGCATTATCCTTTTTATCAACCAAACCTTTATTTTAAACTATGGCATTGAAAAGGGCGTCGTACATACCGTTGCCGCACTGGTGGGCATGATTCCCGAAGGGCTTTATCTATTAACCAGTGTTGCGCTGGTGGTGAGCGTCATGCGGCTTGCAAGGCAAAACACGCTGGTACACGAAATGGGCTGTATTGAGACGCTCGCCCGCGTGGATGTATTGTGCGTAGACAAAACCGGCACCATCACCGAAGACCGTATGGAAGTGCATGATTTTATCTTGGCAGATGGCACTGAAATAGACCGTCAAACAGCCGAATCGCTTCTAGGCGACTTTGTGGGCAGCATGGATGCGGACAACAAAACCATGGAAGCCCTAAAAACAAGGTTTGGAAGGGACAATTCCCGCACGGCACAGTCGGTGGTGCACTTTTCATCTCAAACCAAATACAGCGGCGTTTCCTTTTCTGAGGACGAAAACTATGTCATCGGTGCGCCGGAATTTATTTTGCGGGAAAACTACCAAAGCTTTGAAGAGACGGTTGGCGGCTACGCCAAGCAAGGATACCGCGTACTGCTTTTGGCCGAATATCTTGCACCGCTCACAGGGGACGCGCTGTGCGGCGAAGTAATTCCACTTGCCTTTCTTTTGCTCATAAATAAGATTCGCGACAACGCGCCCAAAACCTTCTCCTATTTTACACAACAAGGTGTAAAAATCAAAGTAATTTCCGGCGACAATCCCATTGCAGTTTCAGAAATTGCCAAACAGGCCGGTATTTGTGATGCAGAAATCTACGTCGATGCATCCACATTGGAATCGGAAGAAGCAATTGCCGCTGCTGCAGAGACCTACACGGTGTTTGGACGGGTGACACCCGAGCAGAAACGGCAGCTGATTTGTGCCATGAAGGCTTCCGGGCACACGGTTGCCATGACTGGCGACGGCGTAAACGACGTACTCGCGCTAAAAGATGCGGATTGCAGCATCGCTATGGCGTCGGGCAGCGATGTGGCTTGCCACGTTTCACAGCTGGTGCTGATGGATTCCGACTTTTCCTCTATGCCGCAGGTAGTGGCAGAGGGACGGCGGGTGATTAACAATATAGAGCGCGCGGCGTCGCTGTTTCTGGTCAAAAACATCTTCTCCTTCGTGTTTGCGCTTATCACCATCTTTGCCGTCATGCAATATCCCATCACGCCGTCGCAGCTTTCTCTGGTCAGCATCACCACCATCGGCATTCCATCGTTCTTTTTGGCGCTGGAGCCAAATAGCAATCTGGTACGCGGCCGGTTTATTGCAAATGTGCTTTATCGTGCACTTCCGGCAGGCCTTACCAACATTGTGCTGGTTGCCTATATCACGCTTATGGCAGACACATTTTCCATTCCTTCGCATGAGATGTCCACGATGTCCACCATTGTCATGGGGGTCGTAGGCCTTACTATGGTTTACCGGCTTTGCGTGCCGTTCAATCTTTTTCGGCGGATACTTTGGGGCGGCGTTGCCGCACTGCTGGCATGCGCAGTTCTGTTTGCAAAAGAGCTGTTCACGCTCAGTGAATTGTCATTTCGCAGCGTGTTGATTCTGGTTCTGTTTATGCTGCTGGCTCAACCAGTGACCAAGTTCTTCTATCAACAGCTCAATAACATTGAATGGCTGCTGAACAAGTGGAAGAAAAAAAAGACATAATCTAAAAAACACAGGTGTGGCTAACCCCCGTTGGCTGCGCCGTCAACCAACATAGCAAAGGAGTTTGATTTTCATGAAAAAAAACATTTTGGGGCTGCTGGTTCTGACGCTTTGTCTGGCATGTACGCCGGCCTTAGCACAAGAGACTGCCACCGTATATGTCAACGGCACCGCGCTTGTAACCGACCAGCCCGCCATTATTGTCGATGACCGCACGCTCGTTCCCCTGCGCGCCATTTTTGAAGCACTGGGTGCAAAGGTGGACTGGATTCAGGAAACAGAAACGGTGCTTGCCCAAAAGCGGACAACCACTATTTCTCTGCAAATTGAAAGCAACCGGCTCTATGTAAATGGCGTAGGTGTGGAAATTGATGTGCCTGCACAGCTTGTAAATGACCGGACGCTGGTTCCGGTACGCGCGATTTCTGAAGCATTGGGCGCGTCTGTTTTATGGGATCAGGAAACCAGTACGGTTACCATTGTCGGCGCACAGGGCGACCACGCAGTGACTGACAAATATTTGACCTACAAGGAACAAATGATTGACGCTGACGGCACGGCCATTGATCTTTTAAGCATTTCCTGCGCCTATCCCGAGCTTGCAAATCCAGATAACAACCCGGTTATCGCCCAGCTCAATACAATGTTTGCCAGCAGTGCCAACCAGTTTATGGAGGATTCCAAAGCCACCTATTTACAGGCTGCGAAAAACGAATATGCTGCATCGCTTCAAAACGGCTTTTTATTTGTGCCCTACACCATCAGCCGTACCTTTGATATCCCCTATGATAAAAACGGAATTTTGTCAATATTTTGGGAGGACTACCGCTATGCCGGCGGCATTTCGCCAGAGATCGGCCGGCTATCGGTAACCTACGACATGGGCAACGGCCAGGCGCTGGATCTTGCTGCGCTGGCAAGCCTCACACCGCATGATATAACCGGCCTTTATACGTTAGCCGCCCAACAGTTTGCAAGTCAAACGCAAAGTGCACTGCCCGATATGCAAACGGCCGGCTATTACCTGTCCGATGCCGGCATTGTGTTTTATCTCAATCCCGCCCAAGTCACGCCGCAGCCAGAAGGCGTGCTGGAAACTACAATCGCATATTAAGCAGTAAAAAAGCCGTTCTTCCTGTTAGAACGGCTTTTTATTTAATATTCCAGCGGCGAAAAATCTTCTGGGATTTCAAACACAGAGTCTGGAACATCGGTGGTCACGTCGGAAATCTCCATATAAAATTTCTGATCCTCTTTCATATTGATGATGTATTTGGGTGTGTCCCCATTTTCTTCGTAGCAATACCGTGAAATAATACCGCCGTCTTCAAATTCCTCATACGTATAATTCTTTCCGGCAATCTCCTCCGTGCCGGTTTTCACTTCTTTTTGCGCAAAGTCTTCTGATTTAAAATCAATTCTTCCCTCGTCTGCACTGCCTTCGCTGTCTGTCACCATATAAACCTTGTTGTCATTAAAGAGCACATATTGCTTTCCATCCTTAAACAAAACCGTTTGATTGGCATCGGCAGTTTTGGAATGCATATAATACATATCGTTCTTTGCCGCAACTGTGACCTCCTCAGTATCAGTGCCGCCTTCGGAAAACGCTTTAAAGGTCATTTTGTAATTTCCGCCGTCAAAGCACCGTTTCATAAATGTGTAGGTCCGCTGTGTATTCGCTGTCTCCTGCTTTGTCCCCGGATCTTCTGACGGGCTTGTGCCGCATGCCGCGCAAAGCAAACATATGGCCAACGTCAGTGCGATTGTCATCCACTTTTTAAACAAGCTTAGCTCCTCCCTTGTCATTTGCAATATATTTATTATATCTCACTAAGCGCAAATTGTCAATTTGCGCACTGCAAACCAGAGAAACAAAAACACTTTAATCCCGCCAAATGAAATATTTCCGCGCCAAAAAGTTAAAGATAAATACTAAAATCATGGCAATCAGCCGCGCCGCCGTTTTATAAATGCCTAGCACTTCCACGCTAATGTGCATAAAGAGCCCTGTCAACGCAAAGCCAATTGCCGTGACAATGACAAACGACCAAAACTCCCGCTGTGCATTGACACGCTTTTCTCCAAACACCCAAAACTTTGACAGTACATAATTTAACACCAGCCCAACAGTCAGGCCGCTGTAAGTCGCCGGCTGATAGTGCAGGTGGAGCAGATAGGAAGCGGTAAGGAATGTTAAAAAATCTCCAGCAGCCGATATCCAGCCGGTCACCAGATAACGCAGCATTTGAATGATGGACTTTTCCCATCGGCGCACCAAGCGGTACAGCGTGGGAAACGAAAACCGAATCTGTTTTTCAAATCCAATGACCATGCGGTCAAAAAAACGATTTTGCTCCACCCAAAGGCATCCTTTCCAACGTATGATAAAATTTCCGTTTAAAATAGTAGCACACTTTTTGCCGTCTGTCAATGAAACGACAAAACCTCTTAAAAACTGCAAGGTTGTCCGCTGCACAGCAGAAAAAAAGTCGGAGCAAGCGACACAACGCTTGCTCCGACGTGGAGCGGATAACGGGAATCGAACCCGTAACCTCAGCTTGGGAAGCTGATGTTTTACCACTAAACTACACCCGCTTATGTTCTGTTGAATGTATTATACCACAGACTATTTTATTTTGCAAGAGGGAATTTCATTTCAGGCGATAAAATTTTAAAAGGCTTCTATCGCTTTTTGAAAAGAGCGGATATCATTGAGCAGCACGCCGTCTACGTCATTGTTTAAAAACTGACGCAGCCGCTCATTTGACGTGTAGCCCACATCAAAGCCATTGCATGCCCCCGCCATCACCCAAACCTTTTTTCCGCGGTCTTTGACAGTTTTTACCGCATCCTTAGAAACCCAGCTTTCCCAAAGCCGTATAATATCGGCCCCTGCATCTGCAAATGCATCTACCTTGCCGGGCGCCTGCATAAACGCCAAAATCAAAAAATCAGGATTGTGCCGTTTGACAACCTCCGCCCAGTCTGGCTCCTGCACGCCCAGCACCACCTGTTTTTGATAGCCGCAGCGGTCAATGGCATTCAAAAGCGGCTCCAACACAGCACGTTCTTTTATGTGGATTAATAGCGGCGCAATCCGGCATGCAAAATAATGGTCTAAAAGATGGGCGGGAAATGCTGGATGTTTGACATGGCGAAGGGATAAAAATTCGGTTCGGCTCATTTTGGAAACCAGCTTGTCAATCCCAAATATTCGGTTAGCATTGTCATCATGCGATATGGCAATTTCACCGTCCGCTGTAAGCCGGACATCGATTTCCACATAGTCTGCGCCGTCCTTTAATGCCTGCCTGGCAGACAGGATTGTCTGTTCCGGATATTTCACCGGCCCGCTCCTGTGCGCAATGAGCTCCATTTGGTTTTCATCTCCTTATAAAAAAGCATATGGCTAATTTTCAAAGACAAAGAAAATCGGAATGGATAAAATTCCATTCCGACGCACTGGTGGAGGTAGAGGGGCTCGAACCCGCGACCTCTCGCATGTGAAGCGAACGCTCTAACCAACTGAGCTATACCTCCGTAACATTTGGTATTATATCATATGTTTAGAAAAAATACAAGCATTTTTTCAAATTTTATCAATTTTTTTATGCTGTTTCAAAAAAGCATGCACAGCTGCGAAATTATAAATGCCGCAGCCGCGCATGCCCATTGGTTCAAAGCTTAGAGCACAATCTTCATTTTATTATTTTTGTTTTCCAACAGCCGAATCTCTTTTGTAACGGTTTTTCCGTCAACTGTTATTTCCACATCGTATGTACCGTAAAAACCTCTGTATTGTGCTTCGCCATTTTCATCCGTAACGCAGGCTGTTTCGGTATGCCACTTTTTGGAAAACAAATTTTTTATCACGTCATATGACTTCTTTTTGCTCATATCAAACCGCATCAAGCCGCCATAATATTGATTTTCGCCCGTGGTCATATCCCCTTGGGGTGCAAAGGCGGCATAGCCATCCACCAAATTCCAATAGATAACCGCCTCCATTGCAGGATGGCTGAAAAATACTGTATAGAGATTTTCAATGAGCTCTGCTTGCACCTCTTCATCCTCAGCGTCGTTTGAATACGCCGGGATGGTCATTTCGGTGATTTGCAGTTTCTTGCCCAATTTGGCATAGGTATCAAACACGTCATACAAAAACTCTGGATTATACCTTATACCAACCAGGTTTTCCTCATCCTCCCGTTTAAAAAAGCTGTGGAACTGCATGCCAATGGAATCCAGATGCGAAATGCCGTTCCGCATGAGCCGCTCAATCTGCATATAGTAAGCGCTCCTGTTTTCCCTGTAATTTTCCCAAATAAAAAAATCATTGATAATAAGACGGTTGTTTGGGAAATAGCGATCCGCCATGCGGAAGCTCCACTCTACAAAGTCATCTTCTTTGTAAAACTTTGACCGCCGCCGTTCGCGAACATCAAATGTTTCATTTGTCACTTCCCAAGAGGGAATCACGTCTGCATAGCGCTCGGCCAGTTCTGAAAAATGCTTGCTGAGCATTTTTTTGTGGTAATCCACATCTGCATCTTCTAACCAGTCTGGCATCATCCAGTCATAATTTAAACAGTGGCATTTTGGCTCAATCCCATTTTCCAAGCAGAAATTGACGCACAAATCGGTGGGAGGCCTCCGGTAAATTTTTGGGCTGTCTACCGCATAACGCGGCTTGCCCTGCTCAGGCTCTAAATCGCACCAATAAAACGGGACTGTCGCAATATTAAACAATTCTTTAAAGCTTTCTTTATAAATATCATTTTTCTCTTTTGTTTCAAGCTCATCCAGCATAAAGATGTTGGCGCCGTATTTAAATGCATGGGATGTTTGTTTTATTTGAATCTGCGCATTTTTGACAGGCTTTCCGTCCTGGTCTGAAATTTTTAAATAAGCGGTTCCCTTCCTGTACCGTTCAATATTCTGCTTGACCACTGTGTCCATAAATTCCTGTTTCTTTCTAAAACACGCTAAAATTTTATCGCTTCTGCCCGGCATATTCTGTCACGCTCCCATTTTAAGATGCTGTCATTATACCATTTTATCCAGGCAAACGCAAGATCAATATTAAATTTGTAGTGAACTCCATAGGATATGAAAATATAGCCGATGCCAACGTGCTTTTTTGCGATAAAGGAGAAACATAGGAGTGGATGAATGACTTGTTTTTGAAATGGCGTGGCAAATGAATTTTTAGCTTATCGCAAAAAGTAAAAAAAGTTTATGTAAAAAGAAATTGCAATATAGATTAGAATAACAATGAACGGAGCAACTACAATGGCAATTATAGTTTGTGCAAGAATTTCATTCGCTGTCATTTCGCCGCAATGCGGGCATCGCTTTGCGCGCGGGGATATTTCCGCACCGCATGTTCTGCAAGCAACCGTTTTTTTCTTCTTGTGAACAGGATTTCTTTTTATTTTCCTTGTTTTCTTAATTTCCTTATGCAGCTTCTCATTCGTGCTTAATACTCCGCCGTTGATTATATCTCCTATTTGTGCGGACGAAATATTCTGCATTGAAAATTTCAATGCGCTAATATTTGCTTTTTTCAAGCAATCTTTACAAACCCATTCCTTGCTCGCGCCGCGAATAATTTTGCCGCCAACATTTCTCACTTTTTTTCCGCATACTGCACAAACGCTCATTTTTTATCGCTCCAAAGTCATATTTTACTGCAGCGCAAACCATATGCCGCCGGTGCCGTTATAATCCAAGCCGTAAACCAGCTTGGGAGCCGGGTCGTCTTTTTTTACCATGACGGTTATCCAGCCTTCTGTGCTCCCACCAGCGTATACCTTGCCGTCAAAGCTGGGATCAGGTCCCACAACCGGTGCGATTTCCATTTCTTCATTATTTCCGCTAAAACAGTCAAAATCAAAAGAATTGGCATTTACTGCGCCATCATTTTTTACAGATAACACAGAAAACGCAATTTTTGCCAGCACATACTCATACCCGTCCTTCGGTTCTTGATTAAAGCTGTTAGCCTCTTTTATCATGTTCCACGCGGCTTCGCCCCGGACTGTTTCCAAAACGCGTACTGCTACACTGTAATTATCATCTTCAAACCAATCATTGGTTTTAGTATACGTCTGTACTGTATTGAGTGGAGCGGGATTATTTCTCGAATACTGGTTTACATCGGCAACCGGTGCAGAGTTCCCAACTTCTGCTTGCCCCAGTTCTTCATTCCAGTTTACTGGCACGCCAAGCGCCTCACCCATTGCCCGAAGCGGCAAGTATGTTCTGCCTTCCACTTCCAGCGGGGGCGGGTCGGACACAAATTCCTCTCCATTCACCAGCACTTTAAAACTTACAGGGTTTGCAACATATGTAACCGCAAACGCGCCGGCAGCGCCAAAGGTGATTGCACCGGCTAAAAACCCACATAAAAATCGTTTCATTGTGGCACCTCCAATAATATAGATATTTATTATATCGTATATTTTATAAAATATGCCACATTTTGTCAATAAGAATTTTTGCCTAAAAGGTTATTTAGATATTCCTGCTCTGCTTTATCCAGCGTTGATTTCAACTCGATTTTAGCACGGTGATCATTGTAAAACTCCTGTTCCCATTTTTCCAGTTTTATGCCTTTACGTTTTTTGGTACGGATGCTGACATAAACGGCTTTTTATCTTCCCGCATATCAAATATTAAATAAAATCGTGTAAAAAACGTGTATGAACAAAAAGAAACCGCATAACAATGCGGTTTCTAGTGTTTTTGGTGG
>JAJXRJ010000040.1 GCA_021629085.1 Oscillospiraceae bacterium
GCATGGTACACTAAAAAAGGAAATAGCTTTCAAAAAATTTACAATAAAATTGAAAATTTTTACTATTTGCGGAGGAATTCTATGAAAAAACTGCTTACCTTTGACATTGGCGAAGCAAAATCCACCGTGGACGCCACCGTGGAAATGGCCGAAAAAGGCCTTGCGCCGGGAATAAAAGAATACATGTTTTCCTTTTCGTGGGACAGCAGGCAGGCAAGGCAGCCGGATGCGTCTATCTCCATTTGGCTGGAGCTGCCGCTGCTGCGCGCACAGTATTTGTGGCATCCCAAAAGCGGGCGGGACAAAACGCTCCAGCCCGAATGGCGGTTTAAAAACGAGGTGATGACCACCATTTCCGCGCCGGTTGCCTGTGTTTATGACAGTGCAGACCAAAATGCGCACACATTTGCGTCGTCTGAAGTAAAAAAGGTGTGCAAATTTGAATTTGGCGTAAACGAGCACAACAACTGCCTCATGGGCCGCATTGTGCTGCCCTTAAAGCAGTTTTCAACCAAAGCGTCGCACACGTTCCGCCTGCTGCACGACAGCCGGAAGGTGCCCTATTCCACCGCGCTTTCGGGCGTATGCGCCTGGTGGGAGCAGGATATCTCCCCCATGCCCGTGCCCAAGGCGGCATATTTGCCCATGTACTCCACCTGGTATAACTTTCACCAGCACCTGACCGACCGCATTGTGGAGGACGCCTGTAAAAACGCCGCCGAATTGGGGTTTTCCGGCGTGATTGTGGACGACGGCTGGCAAACCGAGGACGTGAACTGCGGCTATGCGTTTTGCGGCGACTGGGCGGTGTGCGAAAAAAAATTCCCCGACATGCGCGCGCATGTGGCGCGGGTGCATGCGATGGGGCTCAAATACATCCTGTGGTACAGCGTGCCTTTTGTGGGAGATCAATCTAAAAACTGGGAGCGCTTCAAAGGCAAAACGCTCTATACCATCAAGCGGCTTTCGGCAAGCGTGTTAGACCCGCGCTTTCCCGATGTGCGCGAATTTTTAATCGGCATCTATGAGGCCGCGCTTAGGGATTACGATTTGGACGGGTTTAAGCTGGACTTTGTAGACCGGCTTTTGGCAATGGAGGGCGATACGTTAAAGCCCGGCATGGACTATGCCTGTGTGCAGGACGCCACCGACCGCCTGATGACCGACATCATGTGCCGGCTGCGCGCCATCAAGCCGGATATCTTAATTGAGTTCCGCCAAGCCTATATCGGCCCCAACATGCGCAAATACGGCAACATGTTCCGTGTGAACGACTGCCCGGGCGATGGCTTGTCCAACCGGGTGGGCATTTGTGATTTGCGGCTGCTCTCCGGGAACACCGCGGTGCACTCCGACATGCTGACCTGGCATGAAGAGAGCACGCCGTCCGACGCGGCGCTGCAAATATTAGACGTGCTGTTTGGCGTGCTGCAATTTGCCGTCAAAATTGACACCCTGCCGCCCGCGCACCGAAAAATGGTGGAATTTTGGATGGGCTTTATGAAGGAAAACCGCGATGTATTGCTGCACAGCGCGTTTCTGCCCTCCGAGCCGCATCTGCTCTATCCGCTCATCAAAGCCACCGACGGCAAAACGGCGGTGATTGGCATTTACGGCCAAAACAAGGTGGCGGTGCTGGGGGAAGAAACCACCGTGAAGCTGGCAAACGCCACGCGCGGCAGCACGGTGTATGTGGATGTGCCCGCCCCCGTAACAGCCAGGGTGCAATCGTATGACTGCACAGGCGGTCTGCTCTATGAAGAGGAGCGCGCATTTGCGGCCGGGCCCGCGGCCATCCCGTCCAGCCCCAGCGGGCTGGTGGTGCTCACGTTTTAAACGACATTTCAAATAAAAACAAAATGAATCCCCCTGCCATGCGGGGGGATTTTTATGAAGCGGGGCGTTCCGCATAGGATGGCAGCGCCTTCTATTGACAACCCCTCAAAAACCCCGTATAATAAAATTGATATTTGCGGCCCGCATGATGTGCCGCGCAAAAAAAAGGAGGGGCAAATGTGAACCAGGCATTTTTGGATGTGATGCAGCTATTCTCCCACGCGGCACACGGGGGGGCGCTCCCTTCTTTGCCCCAAGCGCCGCTTGCAGAAATCCGCGAAACCGCGCTGATGCAAGGGGTGTGGCAGCATGTGTTTTTGGCGCTCAAGCCCCTTTACCAGTCGGGGCGGATTTCGGTGGATGCGGCCCTGTTTGCCAAATGGGACCGGCAGGTGACCACCACGGTTGCCAAGCATTTGCAGCGGAAGCTCGCGATGTATGGATACCTTTCCGGGCTTTTGCAGGCGGGGATTTCGTGCTGCGTGCTAAAGGGCGACAGCGTGGCGCGGCTTTATCAAAACCCCGATTGCCGGCTTTCCGCCGACATTGACCTTCTGGTGGATCCGTCACAGGAGCAGGCGGCGGCAGAATTTTTGCGCAAAGAAGGGTTTGCCGTTTCGGGCCGCACCAAAGAGCAGCACCATGTGGAGTGCACCCATCCCGCCGTGGGCACGGTGGAATTGCATCACAAGCTGTATGACGAGCTGTTTGCAGATTCCTGGTTTTTTCAAATCCCCGCAATCAAAGAGCCGTTTGTGCAGGTTTCGTGCGGCGGGATCACATTCCCCACGCTGGGCGACACCGACAACTGCCTGTTCCTCATCCTCCATTTGGTCAAGCACTTTTTGCTGGGCGGCATTTCGCTCCGGCACGTGATGGACGTGCTGCTCTTTTTGGCGGCATGCCGGGAAACGGCGGATTTTGACCGCATCCGGCGCGTGCTTTCCGATATGCACTATGAGACGCTTTTGGCGGTGCTGTGCGATATCGGCGTGCGGTATTTGGGCTTTTCGGCGGACGATTTTGTGTTTGGCGGCGCAAAGCCGGAACTGTCCGAAAAACTGCTGGAGGATATTTGTTTGGGCGGCACATTTGGGACGGGCGATGCAGAGCGCGAGCAGTTTAGCCATATTTATAATGAAGCGTTTTTTAAAAAATACAAGCAGGCAGACTATGAAACCAGCTTTCGGGCGTACCATCACCAAAGCGGCGTGCGGCGGCTGTTCCCGCCAAAAGCACAGCTGATTGGGCAGTACCGCTATTTGGAGCGGCGGCCTTATCTGCTGCCTGTGGCATGGGTGCAGCGGATGGTGCGCGCGGCAAAAGGCGTGCTGCTGCGCCGGCGCAATGTGCGGAGCCTTGTAAAAGTGGTGCCAAAGGAGCAAACGCCGGGACAGAAGGCGCGCATGCAGCTGGTGCGCGATTTAAATATGCTGTGAAAAAGGGCGCCGGCCTGGGATTCACGTTCCAGGCCGGTTTTTGTTATACAATAAAAAAGCACACGGTTTTCCCGTGTGCGTTTGCTATTCTTCCCAGTTGTGATAAATGTTTTGCACGTCGTCGTTGTCTTCTAACGCCTCAATGAGTTTTTCCATAAACAGCACATCTTTTTCGTCGGTGAGCTTTACATAGTTTTGCGGCACCATTTCCACTTCCGCCGACGCAAACGCATAGTGCTTGTCTTCCAGCGCGGCAAGCACGTCGGAAAACGACTCAGGCGCAGTGGTGATTTCATATACCTCATCGCCCGCCTCAAAGTCCTCCGCGCCGCTCTCCAGCGCGTCCATCATAATGGTGTCCTCGTCAATGTCGTCCGCCTTGAGCACAATAATTTTGCCCTTTTGGTCAAACATCCAGCCCACCGAGCCGGTGGTGCCCAAATTCCCGCCAAATTTGTCAAAATAGTGCCGCACGTCGCCGGCTGTGCGGTTGCGGTTATCGGTCAGCGCCTCCACAATCACCGCCACGCCGGACGGGCCGTAGCCCTCGTACACAATGCTCTCGTAGTTGTCGTCGCTGCCGTCGCCCGCGGCCTTTTTAATGCACCGCTGGATGTTGTCGTTGGGCATGTTGTTGGACCGCGCCTTGGCAATGATGTCTTTGAGCCGCCGGTTCACTTCCGGGTCTGGCCCGCCGCTTTTGACCGCTACGGCAATTTCCCTGCCCAGCTTGGTGAAAATTTTGCCCTTTTGCGCGTCGGTTTTTTCCTTTTTATGTTTGATATTCGACCATTTCGAATGTCCTGACATGCTTCACATTCCTTCCGTAAAAAATTTGATGGCGCGCGCAATATACTGGTCCCAAAACGCCCAGTTGTGCGCACCCGGCCCTTCCTCATAGCGGTAGTCAAACCCCCGGTCTTTTACCGCCGCACGGAAGGTTAAATTGTTTTCATATAAAAAGTCCTCTGTGCCGCAGGCCTGGTACAGCCGCGGTTTGGGCTCGTTTTCGTCGTTGAATTTCTCCAATAGGTAGAGAAGGTTTTCCTCACTGCCATCTAAGTTCTCCCGGTCGCCAAACGCCAAAAGCGCATCGTGGCTCCAGGTCCTGTCTTTGGAAAACCGGCGGTTGATATCCAAAACGCCCGAGAGGCTGGCTGCCGCGCCAAACAGGTCGTTGCGCCGGAACGCCACCTTAAACGCGCCATAGCCGCCCATGGAGAGCCCTGCCACAAACGTGTCCTCCCGCTTGTCGCTCAGCTTAAACAGCTGCCGGGTGTATGAAATGAGATCTTGTGTGATATAGGTATAAAAATTGCGGCCATAGGCCATATCGGTATAAAAGCTGCGGTCAACATTGGGCATAATCACCGCCAAATTCGCATCCTGCGCATAGCGCTCAACAGAGGTCATACGCGACCAGTTGGTGTGGTTGTCCGAAAGCCCGTGCAGGAGATACAGCGTGCGGATATGGTCCGGCACTGCCTGCGGGATTACGGCGTGAAAGCACACGTCCTGCCCCAATGCTTCCGATTTAAAGGTGCAGCTTAGAAATGCCATAAATGGGCCATCCCCCTTTCCCATTCTTATATTTTACCGTATTTACATAAAAAGTCAAGCCCTTTTTGCGTTTTTTAGTGATAATCGGGCCGTGCCTGGAATAGGTATATAAAAAGAAACGCTTGAAAGGAGTGGCAAAGTTGAATTCGGATAATGTCAATTTAAATAACGAGGTACATCTGGTGGGGACAGTGGACAGCGAACTGAAATTTTCACACGAGGTGTATGGGGAACGGTTTATGACGTTTGTGATCAAGGTGCCGCGGCTAAGCGACATTTCCGACTATATAAATGTGACGGTTTCGGAGCGCCTGTTAAAATCCATGCATCTGGAGCCTTTGGACCTGGTGGAAATCGACGGGCAGTTCCGGTCGTACAACAATTACACCCAAAGCGGCAGCAAGCTGGTGTTGACCGTTTTTGCGCGCGACATTGCCCATGCCGGGGAGGAGCGGAAAAACAGCAATCCCAACTACATTTATTTAAACGGATACCTTTGTAAGCCGCCCATTTACCGCATCACGCCGTTTGGCCGTGAAATTACCGATTTGCTGGTTGCGGTCAACCGGGCGTACAACAAGTCGGACTACATGCCCTGCATTGCCTGGGGCCGCAACGCGCGGTTTTCCGGCAACCTTTCGGTGGGGGAAAACATCCGCCTCTGGGGGCGGATCCAGAGCCGGGAATATCAAAAGCGCATTTCTGAAACGGAGACAGTCACCCGCACCGCTTATGAGATTTCGATTTCCAAAATGGAGGTGGCGCGCAAGGAAAACGAGGCGCTTGACAGTGAGACCGAAATTGTGTAAGCGCATAGCGCTTCTATATTATATAAGAAGAAACTGTAAAAACCCAGCGCCTTTGCAAACGCCGTGTTTGCCAAATTGGGCGCTGGATTTTTTTATGCTTTGTGCGGACAAGCTGTGAAAAAATGGCGGCAAGCGGGATAAATTCGCAAAAATATGTCAAAAATAGGGGTAAAATCATTACAATTTGATAAAAAAATTAAGATTTTTGAGAGGGAAAACATTAAATTTTGGACAGGCGCCTCATTTTGACAGATGGGATTGTGCAATTTTTCCGCACTTGCAGTATAAAACGTGAAAAACCCTGGTATTATCGCATTTGTTTGGTGTTTTCAAATTAAAAAATGAAGATAAAACAGGCTTGTTTTTAAGCGGGAAATGGCTGGTTTTTTCGAAAAATCTGCATCTGTGTTAAAAAGTTGTTACATTTTTGTTAAAGTTGCACGAAAATCATCCAAGCCATCCAAAATCGGGAAACGTTTGAAAATGCCTGCATATACTGATAGCATAGGGCTTTGGGGGCAATTTGCAGGAAACTGGGAAAATGTTAAGAAATTGTAAATCCTTTGCAAAAACGGACAAACTTTTGTGAAAAATGACAACAACAAATTTCCAGTTTCTGGAAGAAATTTGACAAACCCACCCATACGGGGTTACACTAAACTCCCCAATTACTTTCGCCGGGTTTCCGGCGCTTTTAAATTCCGTCTTTTCTAAAAAGCCGGAAAATAAAATCAGTATGAGGAACATTTAGGAGGAATGTATGTTAGGAAATAAAACGGGAAAGAACAAGAGACTGGTTGCTGTATCAGCCATGCTTTGCACCTCTCTCTTGGCTGTCACCGTCTATGCTTCCACCGGCTTTAAGCAGGTGCAGGCGGCAGTGGATGACCAGCCGGTATTTGCGGCATATCAGACAGATGCGTCGGTTGGCTCCCTTTTGGTGGGGAAACTCACGGAAGGAAACGATATTTTGCAGGCGGACAGCGCTGCGGATTTGGGCGATGTCAAAAAGGCGATGCGCATCTATATTGACGATGCGGGTCAAAAGCGGGAGATTTACACAACCGCAAGCACAGTGGGCGATTTGATTGCAGACGGCGTCATTGTGCTGGATGAAACCATGGATTTTATGAACATGAACTCGTATGACCCGATTGAGGCCGACATGACCATTACCATTACACGGGTTACCACCGAGACAGTAATTGAGGACACAGAAATTGCATTTGAAACAGAACAGCGCGCCAATAATTCCATGATGGAAGGGGAAACCCGCGTGGCGCAGGCAGGCGTTTTGGGCAATCACCGGAAAGTGACGGTTACCGTTTTCCACAACGGCAAGGAAGTGGAACAGCAGGTTTCCGAAGCAGTGACGCGGGCGCCGGTCAATGAAATTGTGGAATATGGCACAAGGCCTTATGCCGTGACGGCAAGCGGGCAGAAGCTGAGCTATTCTAAGGTGATTACCGCAAACGCAACGGCCTATTGCCCCTGCAGCAGCTGCTGCGGCATCAGCACCGGCATTACGGCGACCGGCACACGTGCCAAATACGGCACAGTGGCGGTGGACCCGCGGGTGATTCCGCTGGGCTCGCGGCTGTATATTGAAACGCCGGACGGCGGTTTTGTGTATGGATACAGCGTGGCGGAGGACACAGGCGGCGCAATCAAGGGCAACCGGGTGGATTTGTTCTATCCCAGCCACAGTGAAGCGCTCCGCTTTGGCCGCCGCAACGTAAAAGTTTATATTTTGGATTAATGTATTTTGTGCATGGTGGGCGGACTTCCTTAGGAGGTTCGCCCATTTTTGCGCCCTGTGGGATTTACAAGCCTGTATAAATATAGTATAATAGAGAAAAATGGAAAGTGGATGGGATGGCCCAAGCGATGGTGAAACAACGGGATTTGGTGGAAGTGACAATTTGCGATATGGGGATGCGCGGCGAGGGGATTGCCAAGCTTCACGGCTACACACTGTTTGTCGAAGGCGGTGTGACGGGCGACCGCTTGCGGGTGCGGGTGCAAAAGGCAAACGCGTCGTATGGGTTTGCCAAAATAGAGGAAATCCTCACGCCGTCCCCGCTCCGTGCAAAGCCCGCCTGCCCGCAGTTTGCATCCTGCGGCGGCTGCTCGCTCATGCACCTTTCCTATCAGGCGCAGCTTGCACACAAAATGCAGATGGTGCAAAACAACATCCGAAAAATTGGCGGATATGCGGACGATGCATATGAACTGGAGCCCATTTTGGGGGCAGAGCACATGCTGGGATACCGCAACAAAGCGCAGTTTCCCGTGGCCTGGTCTGGCAAGCGGGCGGTGATGGGGTTTTATGCGCAAAAAAGCCACAAGGTGGTTCCCACAAACGACTGCAAAATTCAAGACCCGGCCATCAACGCCGCGGCGCAGGCCTGCCTTGGCTACATCAACCGGGTACACCTTGCGCCCTATGACGAAACAAACGGCACAGGCGAAATCCGGCATATCTGCATCCGGCGGCTGGGCAAAGAGATGGCAGTGGTGCTGGTGACCAAATCAGGCCGCCCGCTGCCCAATCCCGCGCGGCTGATAGAGGCGCTGAAGCGTTTGGGCGCCACCAGTATTTTGCAAAATATCAACCCTGCGCGCACCAATGTGGTGTTAGGGGAGGAAACCCGGGCGCTGTATGGGACGGACAAGCTGCACGTTTTGCTGGACGGCCTGCAATTTGAAGTGAGTGTCAACAGCTTTTTCCAAGTGCACACCCATCAGGCGGAGCGGCTGTATCAAAAGGCGGTGGAATATGCGGGGCTTTGCGGCAGGGAGACGGTGTTTGACCTCTACTGCGGCGCGGGCACCATTTCGCTGTTTATGGCGCGGCACGCAGGGTCGGTGGTGGGCATTGAGCTTGTGCCGGAGGCGGTGGAAAACGCCCGCAAAAACGCCGCGCAAAATGGCATTTTAAACGCTGCATTTTACGCAGGCGACTGTGCAGACGTAGTGGAGCGGCTCGCCAGGGACGGCACCTGTGCGGATGTGGTGGTGGTGGACCCGCCGCGCAAGGGCTGCCCGCCCAAACTGCTCTCGCTCATTTTAAAAATGGCGCCCAAAAAGCTTGTATATGTCTCCTGCAACAGTGCCACGCTGGCGCGCGATTTGCAGGAGTTAAAAAAGGCTGGGCTTGTGCTCTGCCGCTTGACGCCGGTGGACATGTTCCCGCAAACCAGCGCGGTGGAGAGCGTTGCACTGCTGAAAAACGCTGGAACCATCCCACAGCCGCTTTAAAACCGGTGTAGACAATGCAGGCATTTCATGATATAATAAAGCCGCTTTTTGAAATACTGGTGCAAAAGGAGACAGCCTTGCGGCGAAAAAAGCAGGCTGCGCCATGTGTGCCGATCAACAGGCATATAAAAAACGGCAAATAAAAATAGGATGCGCTGCACACAGGTGCAGCCCACAAGGAGGACTTTTTTTGAAACATCACAATCAATGGGCGAGCAAGATGGGCTTTATTTTGGCCACGGCTGGCTCTGCAATCGGTTTGGGGAACCTTTGGAAGTTTCCCTATTTAATGGGACGAAACGGCGGGTTTTCCTTTTTGGCCGTCTATTTGATTTTTATTTTGGTGCTGGGGATCCCCATTATGATTGCCGAAATGTCCCTGGGGAGAAAAACCAGGAAAAACCCGGTGGATGCGTATGCAGCCGTGCACCCGCACGCAAAAATTGTGGGCGGCATCGGCGTTTTGAGCGCGTTTTTGATTTTGTCTTATTACAGCGTGATTGGCGGCTGGATATTAAAATATTTTGTAAGCTATTTGACCACGTTTCGCGCGCCTGAAAATTTTGAAGCGTTTATTGGCGGCACATGGGAGCCCATTTTGTGGCACTTTGTGTTTATGGCCTGCACGGCGGCCATCTGCCTGTTTGGCGTGCGGGGCATTGAAAAGGCGAGCAAGGTGATGATGCCCGCTTTGTTTCTCCTTTTGCTGTTCATCATTGGGCGAAGTGTGACATTGCCCGGTGCGGGCGAGGGCTTGCGGTTTGTGTTTACGCCGCAAAGCGGCGGGCTGACACTTGGCTCGGTGAGCGCCGCGCTGGGCCAGGTATTTTATTCGCTGAGCCTTTGTATGGGCATCACCATTACCTATGGGAGCTATTTAAACAACGAGGCCAACATCCCCAAAAGCTGCCTGAGTGTGGCGGGGTTGGATACGGCAATGGCCATTTTGTCGGGGATTGCCATTTTCCCGGCGGTGTTTTCCTTTGGATTGGAGCCCGGCCAGGGGCCAAGCCTCATTTTTGGCACGTTGCCCAAGGTGTTTTCTGCACTTTCAGGCGGATCGGTATTTGCCATGCTCTTTTTCCTGCTGGTTTTCTTTGCAGCCATCACCAGCTCCATTGCGCTTTTGGAGGTCACCGCCTCCTATGCCATTGGCAGTTTGCGGTGGCCGCGGAAAAAAGCGGTGCTCCTTCTTTCTGCGCTCACCTTTCTTTTGGGCATCCCCAGCTCGCTCTCTTTTGGCCCGCTTGCAAATGCGCGCATTTTTAACTACCCGTTTTTTGATTTTATTGGCATGCTGACCGATAACCTGCTGCTCCCGCTGGGCGGCGTGCTGCTGTGCTATTACATTGGCTGGCGGTGGAAGCCTTCCATTTTAGAAGCAGAAATCAAGCAGAACGGCGTGCGGTTCCGGCTGTTCCGCGTCTGGCTCTTCCTCATCCGCTTTGTCACGCCCGTTTTGGTGCTGGTTGTGATGATTACCGGGTTTATCAATATCTACCAGGTGGTTGCCTAGCATAAATTTGGGCATACTCTTAAAAAAGGATGGGAGGATGCGAAACGATGCGGCAAAAAAACCACTTACTCCTTCGATTGGCGGTTGGCATTGCTGCCGGCATGGTGCTGGGGCTGTGCGGCGAATGGTTTGGGATTGCAAATACGGGTGTGTTTATCGGGTTTGTCCGGCTGTTTAAAACCTTTAACGACCTGTTTAGCACATTTTTGTCGTTCTTAATCCCGCTCATCATTTTGTCGTTTGTGGCAGTGGGGCTGGCAGATTTGGGCAAAAAGGCCAACAAGCTGTTTGGCGTCACCCTGGCGCTGGCCTATGCATCCACCCTGGCGGCGGGATTTTGCGCATTTTTTGCAGGGCGCGCTGTGCTTCCCGGCCTGGTTTCGGCTGTGGAGGGCACCGCGGCGCAAGGCGCACAATTCACCCCGTTTTTCACCCTCGAGATCCCGCCGGTGTTTGGCGTGATGACCGCGCTGGCGCTGTCGTTTTTGCTGGGCATTGGCATGGCAAACGTGGCAGGCGGCACCCTGCTTTCGGCAATCAAAAATTTAAAGGACATTGTGGCGGCAACCCTTGAAAAGGTTGTGATCCCGCTCATCCCAGTGCACATTGCCGGGCTGTTTTTGACCATTGCCGCACAGGGCGAGCTGCTGCCCACCATAAAAACCTTTGCCTTTTTATTTGTGCTCATTTTGGTGCTGCAGGCGGCGTTTTTATTTGTGCAATACGGCTTTGCATCGGCTGTTACAAAACGCAGCCAGTTTCAAAAGATGAAGAATGCGCTGCCCGCCTATTTGACCGCGCTGGGCACACAGTCGTCAGCGGCTGCCATCCCGGTGGCGCTCGGGTGCGCGTATGAAAACGGGGTGGACAAGGATGTGGCGGATTTTTGCATCCCGCTTTGCGCAACCATCCATTTGGCGGGCGACACCATTGCGCTGGTGGTGGGCTCCATGGGCATTTTACTTGCAAACGGCATGCAGCCGGAATTTTTGCAGTTTGCGCCGTTTATTTTCATGCTGGGCATCACCATGGTGGCTGCACCGGGCGTACCGGGCGGCGGGGTGATGGCGGCGCTGGGGCTGATCACTTCCATGCTGGGGTTTGACGCATCCATGCAAAATTTAATCATTGCGCTGCACGTTTCACAAGACAGCTTTGGCACGGCCACCAATGTGACAGGCGACCAGGCGCTGGCGCTGGTGGCGGATTATGTCGACCATAAAGCAAACCGTGGGAAGGAGGCAAACATAAATTGAGTGAACAGGCAAAACGGAACATCAGTATTGCGTTAAACGTGGTGTGGGGCATCTTGCTGCTCCCGTTTATTTTTCTTGCACAGCTTGCGTTTACCATGCGCGGCCAGTGGGCGCCTGGAACCAACGTTTTTTTTGGATATGCGACAGTGATCACCGGGCTTGCCATTCCCATTGCCATTGTGGCGGCAATTGCGCTGTCTATCCGGCTTCGCGGCGAAAAAAAGATGCGCGCATCCATTTGGGTGCAGGCACTGCCGCTTGGGGTGTATGCGCTCACGTTGGCGCTCAGCAGTATCTCGCAAATGGTTTAGGAGGCATCCATATGAATAAAACAAACGCCATGCGGCAGCTGGACCGCGCAAAAATTTCGTATACGCCGCTTTGCTACGAGCCGGATGAAACCGACCTTTCCGGCGTGCATGTGGCAGAGCAAATCGGCCTGCCGCCCAAAAAGGTGTTTAAAACGCTGGCGGCATTGGGCGATAAAACCGGCGTGGCGGTATTTTGTATCCCATCCGACAAAGAGCTCGATTTAAAGGCCGCGGCGCGCCTTTCGGGAAACAAACGGGTGGAGCTTTTGCATGTGAAGGATCTGCCGGCGCGCACCGGCTATGTGCGGGGCGGCTGTTCGCCCATTGGCATGAAAAAGCAGTATCCCACCTATTTTGACAAGTCGTGTACACAGTTTGAAACCATTACCATAAGCGCCGGGGTCAAGGGCTGTCAGCTCCTGCTGGAAACCAAAGCAGTCCTGTCATTTACCGGCGCCGTGTGCGGCGATTTAATTGTGTCTACATAAAAACCGCCCTTGCCAAACCGTTTGGCAAGGGCGGTTTTTGTTCCTTTTTTTGCAGCGCGTAGAGGGGGGGATGCCACAATTCTGGCATCTGCGCCGCCTTCCCTATTGCAGGCTTTGCGCCACAGTTTGATGCACAACCTGTTTGACCCGGTCAATATCCGGCACCGGCTCGTCAAAGCCGTCCCACGTATTTTTTAGGATGCTTTTTTGGGTGAGTGTCTCATACCACACCGCGGCCAGGATATACCGCCCCATTCCAAGGCTTGCATGGAAGGAATCCCGGTGCAGCGGGCCCAAATTTTCATAAAATGCGTTTAAAAACGCCTGCCCGCAGCAAAGGACGCCGTCTGCATGGATGTCTTTGGCCGCGCGGCGGTAGGCGGCAATGATGTCGTTTGCCATCGCTTCAAACGAAGCGTATCCCACGCCGGCAAGCCGCTCGCTGCCATCTTCATAGGCCCAGGTTTGGTGGATGTAAAGCTTTGCGTCAGGCGCAAGCGTGCGCACATCGTTTGCCAGATTGTCCAAATAGGGCTGGTAGGAGGCATAGTCAAAGCTTTTCGGGCTGCACTGCTGGAGCGTCACCACGTCCCAGTGTTCCGATAAAAGCGCCCCTTTGATGGAAACCATCCGCTCGGTGCGCTCCCCGTTTCGCTCATACAGATATGCTTTTTTGTCATCCTTTGCATTTTCCCAGTGGGTCAAAAGCGAGCAGCCGCCGATAAAAAGGTTGACACAGGTAAGCGGCACGCCGTCCGACTCTGCAATTTGGTGCAGATAGCGGGTGGCGTCCTGTGAAAAGCTGTTGCCAATACTAAGAACGTTCATACGCCCATCTCCATTTTAAAAAAGTACCTTTAGCATAGCACCATTTTTTAAAAAAGTCAATTGTGCGAAATGGTTAAGTTTGTGTCCACGTCGAGCAGGATGTCCAGCGAATCTGCATCCGATGCAGCGAAAATGTCGTACAGCCGCCGCATCAGCGTGCGGTTTTTGCAAAAAACCTGCATGTGCGCCGGTTGTTTTGCCGCAAGATACAGCACACAGCCGCTGTTTAAAAAATCGCCGTAGGTTTGAATGGGGAGCCGCTGCTCCCCGTCATTGATGGGATACGCTTCTATCGCACCGCCGGTTTCATAAAGCGTTTGCGAAAGCGTGTCAAAGTCGGCGGGTGCACAGCTTGCCGTCCACAAAAGCCCGGCCGCTTCCGCCGCGTCCAAAAGCTTCCCAAGGGTCAGGCCAAAATCACAGGAAAAAGCTGCTTTTATGCTTACCATACAATAATCGCTCCTTATTATAAAATCGTTGTTATGCTTATTTTATACGAAAATAAGGAATTTTTCAATAAAATATTCCAAATTTTGAAAAGAAAGCGTGTAGTCCCTTTTGCACAGGCCAAAAATCGGCGCTTGTATTTTATAAAAAAATGGGATATAATAGCAACAAAGGAGACATGTGTATGAGAGACGGACTGATTAAGGTTGCGGCCGCAACGCCTTGCGGTGCGGTTGCGGACTGCAAGTACAATGAAGCGGCGATTTTAAAAGAAATTGAAACCGCGCACCGCGCGGGCGTGAAGCTGCTTGTGCTGCCCGAGCTTTGCGTGACGGGCTATACCTGCGGCGATCTGTTTTTGCAAAATGCGCTGCTTGACGCCGCCGAAACGGCACTTTTGTCCATCATTCAAAAAACAGCCGGTTTGGAGATTGCGGTTGTGGCAGGATGCCCGCTGCGGCAGGACGGCAGGCTGTATAACTGTGCGGCGGTGTTTTTTAAGGGCACGCTTTTGGGGGTGGTGCCCAAAAGCATCATCCCAAACTATGGCGAATTTTATGAAAAACGCCTGTTTGTGCCCGCGCCCAAAACAATGGGGCAAATTTGTGTGCAGGGGATACAAGCGCCCTTTGGCACCAAGCTGTTGTTCCGCTGCGCCAATCTTTTGGAATTTAGCTTTGCGGTAGAAATTTGCGAGGACTTGTGGGCGCCCGTTTCCCCTTCTGCCATGCATGCGCAAAACGGCGCGAATATCATTTTAAACCTGTCGGCCAGCAACGAGGTGGTGACCAAAAACGACTACCGCAAGCGCCTGGTATCCATGCAGTCGGCCAAGCTTTTGTGCGCCTATGTCTATGCCGACGCCGGCATGGGCGAGTCCACCACCGATTTGGTGTATGGCGGGCACAACCTCATTGCCGAAAACGGCGCGCTCCTTTGTGAAACGCCGCTGTTTTCACACCAAATGGCGGTAAGCGAGGTGGACGTCTTCCGGCTGGAGTATGAACGGCGCAGGATTTTAGATTTTTCCGAACAGGACGGCAGCTATCAAACGGTGGTATTTGACATGGCGGTGGAACAAACATGCCTGACACGCAAATTCCCCACCCAGCCGTTTGTGCCGGGCGACCATGCACTTTTAGCGCGGCGGTGCAAAGAGATCCTTGATTTGCAGGCGCACGGGTTAAAAAAGCGGATGGAGCACACAAAGGCAAATACCATGGTGGTGGGCATTTCCGGCGGGTTAGATTCCTGCCTCGCCCTGCTTGCGGCAGTGCGTGCGGCGGATTTGATGGGCCGCAGGCACACCGATATTGTGGCGGTGACCATGCCGTGCTTTGGCACGTCGGCCCGCACCCGCGTCAATGCAAAGAGCCTGTGCAACCTTTTGGGCGTCGCCTTCCGGGAAGTGGACATCACAAAGGCGGTGCGGCAGCATTTTTTGGATATTTCACAGGACGAAAAAAAGCAGGATGTCACCTATGAAAACGCGCAGGCCAGAATGCGGACGCTGGTGCTCATGGACATTGCCAACCAAACCGGCGGGCTGGTGGTGGGCACGGGCGACCTTTCGGAGCTCGCTTTGGGCTGGGCCACCTACAACGGCGACCACATGTCCATGTATGGCGTAAATGCGTCCATCCCCAAAACGCTGGTGCGGCACATTGTGCGCCACTGTGCAGACGATACGGGGGATGCGAAGCTTAAAAATGTACTGGAGGACATTTTGGACACGCCGGTAAGCCCGGAGCTCCTGCCCGCAGACGGCACACAGCCGGGGCAGATTACAGAGGATTTGGTGGGCCCCTATGAGCTGCACGACTTTTTCCTCTATTACATTGTGCGCTGGGCGTATCCGCCCGCCAAGATATACCGGCTTGCCTGCCGGGCATTTGACGGCATCTATGACAAAGAAACGGTAAAAAAATGGCAAACCGCCTTTTACCGCCGGTTTTTTGCACAGCAGTTTAAACGCTCCTGTTTGCCGGACGGGCCCAAGGTGGGCACGGTGTCGCTGTCGCCGCGGGGCGATTTCCGGATGCCGAGCGATGCATGCGCGGCGGTTTGGCTGGAGGAATTGGAAGCGCTTTCTTAAAAAACCTCCCTTTTTTTGCGGATCGATTTTTTCCATACAGGGTACGATTGTGTACCCTGTATTTTTATTTTGTCATAGGATACTTTGGGAGGTGATATCAATGATGAAAAAACCAGCAATTGCAAAAATCAAAGGAAGCAGCGCATATCCCGGTATAAAGGGCAGCGTCACCTTTTTGCAGACGCCCAAGGGCGTTTTGGTTACGGCCGAACTATTTGGTTTGCCGTATGAAAGCGGGTGCAGTGCGAATATTTTTGCGCTGCATATCCACAGCGGAACCAGCTGCACGGGAAATGAAGCAGACCCGTTTGCAGATGCCGGCGGGCATTACAATCCAAATGACTGCCCGCACCCAGCCCATGCCGGCGACTTGCCGCCGCTGTTTAGCAATCATGGATATGCGTATCTGTCTGTGCTGACCGACCGGATTACCGTGGAGGAAGTGGTTGGCCGGGTTGTGATTATCCACCGGCAGACAGACGATTTTAAAACGCAGCCAGCCGGGAACGCCGGCACAAAAATTGCCTGCGGCAAAATTGTGAGGAAATAAAGGGGCAATCCGGCTGCCAAATTTGCACAAAAAAAAGCCCGGGATACATCCTTATCAGGCGCTGATCCCGGGCGTTTTTAAGTGTAGTTTATTTTCGTGCGATCACTTGTTTGGCGGCGGCCACAATGTCGTTTGCCGTGAGGCCGTATGCTTCTAAAAGCGGTGCGGGCTTGCCGGATTTGCCAAACACGTCTTTGGTGCCAATGCGCTGCATGGGCGCAGGATGGTGCTCTGCCAGCACCTCGGCAACCGCGCTGCCCAGCCCGCCGATGATGTTGTGCTCCTCACAGGTGACAATTGCGCCGGTTTCCCGCGCGGCGGTGATGAGGAGGTCCTCATCAATGGGCTTAATGGTGTGGATGTTGATGACGCGCGCGCTGACGCCCTGTGCGGCGAGCGCGGCGGCGGCTTCTAAGGCATAGGCCACCATAAGCCCTGTGGCAACCAATGTGACGTCGCTGCCGTCTTTGAGCGTGATGCCCTTGCCAAGCGTAAACTGGTAGGTGCCAGGGTCGTTTATCACGTCCACCGCAAGCCTTCCCAGCCGGATGTAACACGGCCCGGCGGTGTCAATTGCCGCTTTTACAGCGCAGCGGGTTTCCACCGCGTCGCAGGGGGAGAGCACCGTCATGTTGGGCAGTGCGCGCATAAGCGCAATATCCTCCAGCGCCTGATGGCTTGCCCCGTCTTCCCCCACCGAAATGCCGGCGTGGGTTGCGCCGATTTTGACGTTTAAATTGGGATAACAAATCGAGTTCCGCACCTGCTCAAACGCGCGGCCGGATGCGAAAATGGCAAACGAGCTTGCAAATACCGTTTTGCCGCAGGTGGCAAGGCCTGCCGCCGTTGCCATCATGTTGGCTTCGGCAATGCCCATGTTGATAAACCGGTTAGGGTATTTCTTTTTGAAAAGGTCGGTTTTGGTGGACTTGGAAAGGTCGGCGTCCAAAACCAGAATGTTTTCATCGCCGCCAAATTCGGCCAGCGCCAGCCCATAGGCTTCCCGTGTCGCAATTTTTTCCGCCATTTATTCCGCCTCCAGTTCTTTGATTTTGTTGTCAAGCTCTAAAATGGCAAGCTTGTATTCGTCTTCATTCGGCGCCTTCCCGTGCCAGCCCGCGGCGTTTTCCATAAACGAAACGCCCTTCCCCTTGGTGCTCTTTGCAATTATGGCGGTGGGCTTGCCCCTGGTGTTTTTCGCCGTTTGGATGGCATCTTTGATTTGGCCGTAATCGTGCGCGTCAATGGTGAGGACATTCCACCCAAACGCCTCAAATTTCTTGTCAATGGGCTCGGGGTTCATCACCTTTGTGATATCGCCGTCAATTTGCAGCCCATTGTAGTCAATAAAGATGGCCACATTGTCAAGCTGGTAGTGCGGGGCAAACATCGCTGCCTCCCAAACCTGGCCTTCCTCCAGCTCCCCGTCGCCCAAAATGGCATAGACGCGGTAGCCTTTGCCGTCCAGCTTTGCAGCCAGCGCCATACCGTTTGCGGCGCACACGCCCTGGCCCAGAGAGCCGGTCGACATGTCCACGCCGGGCACGCTTTTCATATCGGGATGCCCCTGCAAATAGCTGTCGATCTTACGGAAGGTTTTGATATCCTCCGCCGGGAAAAAGCCGCGCTCACAAAGCGCGCCGTAAAGCGCGGGCGAGCAGTGGCCCTTGGAGAGCACCAGCCGGTCGCGGTTGGGGTCTTTCGGGTTTTTGGGCGAAACGTTCATTTCATCAAAATACAGCACGGACAAAATATCCGCAATGGAGAGCGAGCCGCCCGGATGCCCGGACGCCGCATGGTACACCGCTTCTATGATGTGCCTGCGGATTTTGTACGCGGTGATGGCAAGCGATTTGTTATCCATGGTTTTCCTCCTCTGGTTTCCCAAATACAGTCTTATATAAAAGGTTCTATACGATTTCCTTAAATCCTTCCCCAAGCGTCTCGTTGACGTCGGTTAAAATGACAAACGCGTTTTTGTCAATCCCATGCACAATTTTCCGGATTTGCGACACCTCGCGCGGCTTTACAATGCACAAAAGCGCCATCACATTTTGTTTGGTGTACATGCCCTTTGCATAGAGCCCGGTCACGCCCCGGGAGAGCTGCTCCATCAGCGCCTCGCTCACCTTTTCATACTCTGTGGTGATAATGAGCGCGGATTTTGCAAAGTTCACGCCGTCAATGAGGTAATCGGTCACCTTCACGCTCACGCCGAGTGAGAGCACGGCATAAAAAATCAGGCTGAAATCGGCAAACGCAATGGCGGAGGAGACAATGATGATGGTGTCCACAATGAGCATGATTTTTGCCACTGAGACATGCGGCGCGGCGCGGTTGACCATCACAGCCAACAGGTCGGTGCCGCCGGTGGAGGCGCCGTTTATGATGACCAGCCCCAGCCCAAACCCCACAA
>JAJXRJ010000041.1 GCA_021629085.1 Oscillospiraceae bacterium
ATACTGGTTATGTGGAAGTTATACAATTAAGGAGCTGAGGTGAACCATATGCGTGTGCAAAGATACCGGTATAAAACCAATCAGGAGCCACAAAAGAAGCTGTCATTTGAAAAAAAGTGCGGCGTACAGATTGCCGTTTGCGCAGTGCTGTTTGCATCTGCGTTTTTGATCTCCAAGTCCAGCCATCCCTATCTTTTGACAGCGAAGGAATACGTTTCCAAAGCGCTTACAGTCTCCACAAGCTATGAGGAAGCCAAAAGCGGGGTGACCGGAATCTGGG
Source organism: Oscillospiraceae bacterium (assembly GCA_021629085.1). Classification (GTDB taxonomy): domain Bacteria; phylum Bacillota; class Clostridia; order UMGS1810; family UMGS1810; genus JAJXRJ01. The sequence continues at coordinate 281 of JAJXRJ010000041.1, forward strand.
AGAAGATCCGGCTAAATCTTGAGAAAATCCAATCTGACAATGAAACACAGCCGGTGGATAATATCAAGCCAGAATCCGAAGAACCGATGGTGGAAAATACAAATGACCAGCTGGGAATGACGGTAAAGGCTGCAGCCGAAGTTCCGGCACCAGAATCTGACCCCAAACTTGAGCCGGCACCTGATCCCAATGGGCTGCCGGCTTTTCGAAATCCATTAGAAGGCGAGATTACCTCGGTATACGGGGAACGCGTTCATCCTATTACAAACGTAAAAACCACGCATAACGGAATTGATATTGCGGGAAGAAAAGGGGAAACCATTATTTCTGCTGCACCGGGAACCGTTATCCGCACAGGCTGCGATGATTTTAGCGGGAACTATGTGCAGATAAAACACAATGACGCATATGACACCACCTACGCACATCTGGACAAAATCTCCGTAGTGGAGGGGGAAGTTGTTGATGGCAACACAAAAATTGGCGAAGTGGGGGAAACCGGTTTGGCAACCGGGCCGCATTTACACCTTGAGGTTCAGATAAACGGCGAACGTACCGACCCAGAGCAGTTTTTCCTGCTTGCACACCGAAAGGACTAATGTCTGTGGGACATGGCAAACCTTCCGAACGGTTCGTTTATATCAGCCCCTTTGTCATCCTGCTGTTTCTTGCCGCTTGCGCACTGGGCCTGACAGCCAAGCTGGCGCTTGCCTACTGTGCGGTTTTGCTGCATGAAGCCGCACATTTTTTTGCGTGTGTTTTTTTAAAAGAGCAGGTGTTAAAAATCCGATTTATGCCCTATGGGTTAAACCTTGTAACGGCATTTATCAGAAACCCCAAACACGAAATGCTAATTTCTGTTTGCGGCCCGCTGGCAAATATTTTGCTGGCGGCGTTTTGCCGGCAGGGATTTTTTCAAACGGCAAATTTGGTATTATTTGCATTAAACATCTGCCCGGCGCTCCCTTTGGACGGCGGCGTGTTTTTAAAAGGTGCGCTCAGTTTAAAATGCGGCTATGTGCGTGCGGTCAAAAAACTGTTGTCCGTCACTCGCATTTTTGCTGTGATATTCCTTTTTATCGGGTTTGTTTTATTAATTCTTTCCAAATATAACATTTCCTTATTGCTTATCGGCCTGTTTTTGTTGTATAATATCAAATATGAAAAAGAGCGGCTGCTCTATATCAAAAAAAAGCTGCTGTTAAAGGAGTTCGGCGTCGGCAAAAGCCCGTTTTGCGTCAGAAAGATGGGTATTACCGAAGAGGTCAAGCTGGTCAGCTTAATTCAGTATTTTGGATACAGCTATGTGCTGGAGGTTTCGGTGTTTGACCGTGGTTTTCAAAAGCGGATGGAGCTTTCGCAGTCCGATATTTTGTCCGCGATTGAAACCTTTGGCGCAGGCGTCACTGCCGGGCGGCTTTTGATTACAAATGAGAGGGACAATTTACATGAACAGGGAACTTGATGCGGTTTTACCGCTGGTGCAGAAGCCGACACGCTATGTCGGCAATGAGTATAACAGTGTGCACAAAGACCCAAAAACAGTAGACATCCGGTTTGCTTTTTGCTTTCCGGATGTGTATGAGGTGGGCATGAGCCATTTGGGGATGAAGATTTTATATCATCTGTTAAATGAGCGGCAGGATACCTTTTGCGAGCGGGTGTTTGCACCCTGGGTGGATATGGAAGAAATCATGCGCAAGCGCGGTATGCCGCTGTTTGCACTTGAGAGCGGCGACAGCATCCGCTGCTTTGATTTTGTAGGATTTACGCTGCAATATGAGATGAGCTATTCCAACATTCTAAATATGCTGGATCTGGCGGGCATCCCAAAGCGCAGCGATGAGAGGGGCGAAGGCGACCCGTTTGTCTGCATGGGCGGGCCGTGCGCATACAGTGCGGAGGCGCTGGCCGATTTTGCGGATTTTTTCATGCTGGGCGAGGGCGAGGAGCAGATTTTAGAAGTGATGGATGCCTATCGCAAATGGAAGCAAAGCGGCGCGGTGCGAAAGGATTTTTTGCGTGCAATTTGCGGCATAGAGGGCGTATATGTCCCGTCTTTTTACGACATTTCCTACAATTCAGACGGTACGGTGCAGGCCATCTCTCCCAACGATCCATGTGCGCCTAAAACCGTGCGCAAGCGGATTATAAAGGATATGGACAAGCTGTATTATCCCGACAAAGTAATTGTGCCGTTTCAGGAAATTGTGCACGACCGGGTGATGCTGGAGATGTTTCGCGGCTGTATCCGCGGCTGCCGGTTTTGCCAGGCGGGGTTTATTTACCGCCCGGTGCGGGAAAAGAGCCCGGAAACACTTATAAAACAGGCGAAAAGCCTGCTGGAAAACACTGGGTATGAGGAAATTTCACTGTCCTCCCTTAGCACCAGCGACTACCGGGAGCTTCCCAGATTTACCTCTGATTTAATTGAAATTACCGAAAAAGATAAAATCAATTTGTCGCTTCCGTCGCTTCGGTTGGACTCGTTTTCCATGGATTTGATGCAGAAGGTGCAAAAGGTGCGCAAAAGCAGCCTCACCTTTGCGCCCGAGGCCGGAACCCAGCGTATGCGGGATGTTATCAACAAGGGCATCACGGAAGAAGACCTGCTTTCCAGCGCCAAAATGGCGTTTGAGGGCGGATATTCGGCCATCAAGCTCTATTTTATGATTGGGCTTCCCTATGAGACGCTCTTAGACGTAGAGGGAATTGCCACACTTTCTAACAAGGTGGCAGAAGTTTATGATTCCATCCCAAGGGAAACGCGTTCACCCGGCCTGCGCATTACAGTAAGCGCATCGTCGTTTGTGCCAAAAGCATTTACACCATTTCAGTGGGCCGCGCAGGATACGGTGGAGAATTTACGCATTAAGCAGGCAGCGATTAAGCAAAGTATCCGCCGAAAACAGATTACATTCCACTATCATGAGAGCGGTGTCAGCTTTTTAGAGGGGGTATTTGCCCGCGGCGACCGCAGGCTGTCTGCCGTACTGTTAAAGGCATTTGAGCTGGGGGTGCGGTTTGACGGCTGGTCTGACCAGTTTGATGCGGCAAAATGGCAGGCGGCGTTTGACGCATGTGGTATTGACCCGCACTTTTACGTGCGGGAGCGCGCATTTGATGAGGTTTTGCCGTGGGATATGATTGACGTGGGTGTCACCAAGGCGTTTTTGGTGCGCGAGGCAAAAAAAGCGGCGCGCGCCGAGACTACGGCCAACTGCCGCAAGCAGTGTGCAGGCTGCGGCGCTACCATATTTGAAAGAGGGGTGTGCTATGAGTAAATACAGGCTTCGGTATGAAAAAGGAGAAGCGGCAAAATACATCTCTCATTTGGATTTTGTGCGCACCATTGGGCGCACATTCCGGCGCGCCAAGCTGCCCGTGCAGTATTCGCAGGGGTTTAACCCGCATATGGTGATGACAGTGGCACTGCCCATTTCGGTGGGGGTGACCAGCAGTGGGGAATATATGGAAGTGGCGCTGACATGTGATGTGGATCCAGATGAATTGGTGGCTGCTATCAACAATGCGATTCCAGACGGCTTAACCTTTTTGGCGGCAAAAAAAGTGGGGGAGGGCGATATCCCGCTGTCCCGCGTGGCGTCTGCAGTCTACCGGGTGGATGTGGCGTGCAATACTGTGCCGGATCTGGATGCATTTTTAAATATGCCGGAAATTTTGGTGGAGAAAAAGACCAAAAAAGGGGTGGCGATAGCAGATATCCGTCCGGATATTTTGTCCATCTGCCAAACAGAGCCGAAAGAAGGGGTTTCACTGTGCTACCGTATGCACCTTAGCGCCGGAAACACCAGAAATTTGAAGCCCGAAACTGTGCTTTGTGCAATGGAACGGCATCTTTTGGGGTTTTCTGTGTCTACATACCGTGTGCACCGGGAAAATATGTATTTTGACAAAGGTTTGGAAATACTACAATTGGGTGAGCAAAATGAAGCAACAATATGAAGCGTTAAAAGAACGGATCCAAAATCTTAGCTATCAGTATTATGTGTTGGACAATCCCACAGTGACCGACGCGGCATTTGACGCGCTCATGCGAGAGCTTTTGGCAATGGAGCAGGCGCATCCGGAATGGGTGGCGCCCGATTCCCCGTCCCAAAAAATTGGCGGGACGGTGCTGGAAGGCTTTGAAACGGTGACACACGCAGTGCCCATGCAAAGCTTGCAGGATGCGTTTTCCGAGGCGGAAATTGAAGCGTTTCTGGAAAAGACCAATACGGCGCTGGGAAATGCACCGGAGTATGTGGTAGAGCCAAAAATTGATGGGTTGTCCGTTTCTCTGGAGTACGAAAACGGGCTGTTTGTGCGCGGGTCCACGCGGGGCGACGGCGTTGTGGGAGAGGATGTCACCAACAACTTAAAAACCATCAGATCCATCCCGCTAAAGCTTTTGGCAAACGTGCCGTATTTGGAGGTGCGGGGTGAGGTGTTTATGTCAAAAACCTCGTTTTTAAAGCTCAACGAACAGCAGGAAGAAGATGGGAAGGCCGTGTTTGCCAATCCCAGAAACGCGGCAGCCGGCTCCCTTCGGCAGCTGGATTCCTCAATTGCCGCCAAACGAAATTTAGATATCTTTATATTTAATATTCAAAGCGTTACGGGCATGGAATTCCACACGCATTTAGAAGGGCTTGACTTTTTGCGTCAGGCGGGGTTTAAGGTGATTGACAATCAGGTCACCTGCCAAACAACGGAGCAGGTGCTTGACCGCATCCGCGAAATTGGAGATTTACGCGAATCGCTGTATTATGAAATTGACGGCGCGGTGGTGAAGGTAAACGACCTTGCAATGCGGGAGCAGCTTGGCAGTACCGCAAAAACCCCCCGGTGGGCCATCGCGTTTAAATATCCTGCCGAGCAAAGGGAAACCGTTGTAAGTGATATTTTTGTCAAGGTGGGGCGCACCGGCGTGCTCACGCCAAATGCGGTGCTGCACACTGTGCGGCTTGCGGGCACCAATGTTTCAAAGGCAACCCTTCACAATTTGGATTATATCCGTGAAAAGGATATTCGCATTGGCGATACGGTGGTGGTACAAAAGGCCGGGGATATCATTCCCGAAGTGGTGGAAGTGCGAAAAGAGAAACGAAGCGGGAAAGAGCGGATATTTGAAATGCCGGAGTACTGCCCGGTTTGCGGCGCACATGTGCACCGTGAGGAAGGGGAAGCGGCCTACCGCTGCACTGGGGCAGCCTGTCCGGCGCAGCTTATGCGAAGTATTACGCACTTTGTGTCCCGGGACGCAATGGACATCGCGGGCATGGGGCCGTCGCTGACAGAAAAGCTGCTTGCAGCAGGGCTGATTCAAAGCAGTGCAGATTTATACAGCTTAAAACAAGAAGATGTGGCGGCGCTTGAAAAAATGGGGGAAAAATCAGCGAAAAATCTCATCGACTCCATTGAAGCGTCCAAGGGAAACTGCCTTTCCAGGCTGTTATTTGCGTTGGGGATTCGGCACATCGGGCTAAATACCGCGCGGCTCATTGCCCGCAGGTTTCAAACCATGGATGCGGTGATGGCGGCGACAGTGGACGATTTTGCCGCCATCGACGATGTTGGCGCCGTTATGGGGCAGAGTTTGGTAGATTATTTTTCTGAGGCGTCTGCGCAGGCGTTGATAGAGAAGTTCCGTACAGCAGGGGTGAATTTGCAATATATTGACAAAGCATCCGGCGACGGCAGATTTTCCGGTATGACGTTTGTGCTCACCGGCACGCTTTCTTCCATGAGCCGCAAGGAAGCCGAGCAGTTGATTCTTACGCACGGCGGCAAGATGAGCGGAAGCGTGTCCAAAAAGACCACTTACGTAGTGGCGGGAGACGCGGCGGGCAGCAAGCTTGACAAGGCAAATCAGCTTGGAATTCCCGTGCTGGACGAGGCAGCGTTTATGGCGTTGTTGGCAGAAAATGAAAAATGACACATTTTTTCAGAAATATAACGATTCATTCTTACATTTTGTAGAAGTTTTGTGTAATTGCCCCTTGCATAATGCCATTGGGAGTGGTATACTATTCCCGTATAAATTTTGGGCTTGACAAAGGGATGGGAGTGGAAAAGCAGTGCATAATTTGGGAATCATTGGATTTGGCGGTATGGCAAGCACGCACGCAAAGGTGCTTGCAAATTTTGAACGGGTAAATGTCAAGGGCGTTTACGATGTAAACAGCGAGCGCATGGAAGTGGCAAAGGAGCGTGGCTTTTTGGCGTATCCGTCCAAAGAGGCGCTTTTGGCAGATGAAGAAATTGACCTGGTGCTGGTGGCAACGACCAACGAGGCGCACAAAAGCTTGTGTATTGAGGCGCTTCGGGCAGGAAAACACGTGATCTGTGAAAAACCGGTCACCATTTCGTCTGATGAGCTGATTGAGATTATGGATGTGGCAAAAGAAACTGGGCGCGTGTTTACTGTGGATCAAAACCGCCGCACCAATAAAGACTTTGTGCTCATGCGCCGGTGCGTGGATCAGGGGCTTTTGGGCGATGTCTATGTGATTGAATCGCGCGTGGAGGGTTCCCGCGGCATGCCCAAGGGATGGCGCACTATCAAGGAGCTTGGCGGCGGCATGATGTTAGACTGGGGCGTGCACTTAATTGACCAGCTGATGTATATGTACCACAATCAAAAGGTGACCAGCATCTTTTGTAAGATGTACAGCATTGAATACAGCGATGTGGATGACAACTTCCGGCTCACGATGGAGTTTGAAAACGGTGTGACCGCGCATATTGAAGTTTCCACCAACAACTATATCACACACCCGCGCTGGTATGTGCTGGGAAAAGACGGCACACTGCAAATTGACGACTGGAGCTGCGACGGTAAAATTGTGCGGTGCATAGATAAAGAAGACATATGGGGGGAGGAAATTGTTTACACCAAAGCCGGCCCCACAAAAACCATGGCGCCGCGCAACCCGCATTCCACCGAAACCATTGTCATTTCCGAACCAAAGGATGTGATAGATGACCTCACCGTGGTATACAACCAGTTTGTGGACGCGGTGGAGAAAAAAGCGGAGCTCACCATTCGTCCTGAAGAGGCGCTGCGGGTGATGAAAGTGATGGAAGCCGCATTTTTGTCCCACGAAACAGGTGAAGTGATAAAAACAAACATTTAACTACATAAAAATCACGCTCAAAAAAAGAGCGTGATTTTTTTAAAACCCAATTCCGCCTAACATAAATTGCCCTTTGTATGGCATAAAATGGTGTAGAAAGGTTAGGTGGGGATGCCTGTTGCGTAAAAAAAGATTTCTTTTAAACACCCTTATCATCACGTCCACATCCTTTTTCTTAAAAGTGGTGGGGATGTTTTTCCGCATCTATTTGTCAAATGCCATCGGCGCGGAAGGGATGGGGCTTTATCAGCTCATTTTTTCGGTGTATGTGCTGGCAATTTCTTTGTCCAGCGCCGGGGTCTCAGTGGCAGTCACGCGCATTATTTCCGAGCAGACAGGGCCGGATGGCGGTCGGATTTCACACCAGGTAATTTTGCGTTCCATCTTTTATGTGCTTTTGCTAAGTGCCATCGTATCCGGCGGCTTGTTTTTTTGCGCAGAGTGGGTGTGCCGCACCTTTATCAACGATATGCGGGCAGTTGTGCCGCTAAAAATCCTCTGTGCCGCCCTGCCGTTTATCGGTTGTTCGGCCTGCTTTAAGGGATATTTCACCGCGCGGGATAAAGTATCGAAGGTATCAATCTCTCAGATTTTAGAGGATTTGTTAAAAATCATCCTCATTGTGTCGCTTCTGGGGGTATTTGCAGGAAATGGCCTTGTGGTTGCCTGCATCATCGTCATGAGTGCCATCGCGCTTTCAGAAGCCGCATCCTGTGCATTTTTGTATGCTTCCTATCGCAAGGATATTGGGAAAAATGCGCGGCCTTATGAACGGTGTGGCATCAGCGTGCGGCTGTTTACTTTAATCTTGACATTGGCTGTGGGCACCATTGCCGGTTCTGGCCTGCATACTGCTGAAAATATGCTCATTCCCGCAGGGCTCTTAAAATTCGGAATGGCACGGGAGACTGCGCTTGCAAAATATGGTATGCTGCGCGGTATGACCATGCCGGTTTTGCTGTTTCCATCTGCGTTGCTTTCGGCCTTTTCTACGCTTTTGGTACCCGAAATCACGCGTGCCGGAGTCCTCAACCAAAAGCGGACCATCAACTACACCATTTCGCGGGTGTTTCAAATTACCCTCATCCCCTCTATTTTTATTATGGGCGTTTTTATGGTGTTTTCCCGGCAAATTGGCCTGGCGATATATAACAACGCAGAAGTGGGGGACATGATTCGTCTGCTGGCGCCGTTTATTCCATTTATGTATCTGGATAGCTCCATTTTTGCCATTTTAACCGGGCTGGATGAGCAAAAATCCGTTTTGCGCATCACGCTGGTCGATTCTATTTTGCGGGTTCTTTTCATTTATACACTGGTGCCGCGCTATGGGTTTGACGGCATTATTTTCACTATGTATTTGAGCAATATCATCACACCTGTTGTGGGGACTGTAAAGCTCATCAAAAAAACCGGCGTCAGCCTAAATGCAGTAAACTGGATTGTTAAGCCGGCAGCAGCTGTTGGATTTTCGGCATTTGCAGCAATTTTTTTCTTAAACCGGTTTGATGTAGGCGGCAATGCGGCACAGGCTGTATGGGGGTTTTTGATCATGTTTTTTATCTATCTTTTGACACTAAAGGCCGCAGCAGCCTATACGCATGATGACGTGGTGTGGCTGTTTTCTCTGTTTAAGCAGAACAAAAAAAGAACAAAATTGCCCCAGTAAAAGCATGAATCCGCCCCGTTATTGACAAACTGCCTGGTATCGATTATACTGAGGATACATAAGAGAGGAGGCGGTCTTTTTGAAACGTATCATTTTATATTTGCTTTGTATAAGCCTGTTCCTTTGCGCAATGCCGGTCTGGGCGGCTCAGCCGGGCGACATTGCGGGAAATTATTACTATACCGACATCAAAACTTACATGAAAGGCGCGCCTATCTCCGCTTATAATATTGGCGGAAAGACTTGTATTGATGCAGAAATTTTAAACTGGCACTATGCATTTGACGTCTATTGGTATCAAGATACCCGTACGTTGGACATCCGCGACAAGGGAAATTCCTTCACCTCTTTGCAGGCGCAGGCAGGGGATACGCTTGAAACACTGCACGGGCAACCGGGCAATGTTGCGGGATCCTATTACCACACCGATATTGTAACCTATTTCAATGGAAAAGAAATAGAATCGTATAACATTGGCGGGCGGACGGTGATATTGGCAGAGGCGCTAAAGGACTATGGCTATGAGGTGACCTGGGATCCAGCAGCGCGCACATTAAGCATTGTACGGGGCCTGACGGTATTTGACACAGACATAGGAACCATCACCATGCAGGATGTTTCTGAAATACCCATTACAATGGATGAAACCTATGGCCGTTCGTCATATGAGCGGATTGACCGTACTTTGACCTTAAACGGAAGGCCGCTGGCGGTAGAGGATCCGCACTACCTGTATCGGCCTGCCGACGTCTTGTCGTCTCAGTGTTTGCCGGTTGCCGATATTTTAAATTTAGTGGGAGCAAGCATCCAATGGGATGACGCCAGCCGGACGCTTACAGCCAATTTTGATACGTCGCAGCCGCTTCCTACTTTAGAGCCGCAGGAAGAAACGCCGACTTCGCAAACACTTACGGGAAGCATCTATCGGATTTACGACTTTCATCTCATTGTTAACGGAGAGGAATACCCAAACCTCAGCTGCCCTATCCCCAGCTTTGCAAATCCTATGGCGCAGCCATACCGGCGGGATGTGCCGGTATATCTCTATAATGGCAAGGTGTATATTACGGATAGCACAGCCGCTGAAATTTTGGGTTACAGCCCAAACAACACCAACTTGGAATTGGTGAGGGATTGATATGAACCAAGATTTAAAATGTTAAAGCATCATTCAGGAAAACGAAAAAAAGCAGACACCACGGTGTCTGCTTTTTATATAATATTTAGCAATTTAACGTCCGGTTTTGAATTTCATCGGTGACTTGAGCGATAAACTCGTTTACAGGTTTGGAACCCAGATCGCCGTCTTTTCTGGAGCGGACGGAAACTTCGCCGGTTTCCACCTCTTTGTCGCCTACAATCAACATATAGGGCACTTTTTCCAACTGTGCCTGCCGGATTTTATATCCCAGCTTCTCATTGCGCAAATCCACTTCTACGCGGATGCCATTTTTTTGCAGTTCGGCCTTTAACGTTTTGGCATGTTCAAAATGTTTTTCGGAAACCGGGATGATTTGCACCTGCGTGGGAGCAAGCCAGGTCGGAAACGCGCCGGCAAACTTTTCGATGAGCAGCGCCAGTGTGCGTTCGTAGCAGCCAAGTGACGTACGGTGCAAAACATACGGATACTTTTTCTCTCCATTTGCATCCACATATTCCATTCCAAACCGCTCTGCAAGCTGGAAGTCAATTTGAATGGTGATCAGCGTATCCTCTTTTCCGTGCACATTCTTAATTTGAATGTCCAGCTTGGGCCCATAAAATGCTGCTTCGCCCTCTGCCTCTACATATTCAATGCCCAGATTGTCCAAAATCTGTTTCATGAGGCTTTGCACTTGCTCCCATTCCTGCTCTGTCCCAATATATTTGTCCTTGTTTGCAGGATCCCACTTGGAAAAACGGTAGGAGACGTCTTCTGCCAGCCCAATGGTGTTTAAGCAGTATTTTGCAAGATCCACGCAGCCCATAAATTCTTCTTCCACCTGCTCGGGCGTACAGGCAATGTGCCCCTCTGAAATGGTGAACTGCCGCACCCGGATAAGCCCGTGCATTTCACCGGAATTTTCATTCCGAAACAGGGTGGAGGTTTCATTTAACCGCATGGGCAAATCGCGGTAGCTGCGCTTTTGCGCCAAATACACCTGGAACTGGAACGGGCAGGTCATAGGCCGCAGCGCAAACACCTCTTTTTCGGTATCTTCGTCGCCCATCACAAACATGCCGTCCCGGTAATGATCCCAGTGGCCGGAAATTTTATAGAGATCGCTTTTGGCCATAAACGGTGTTTTCGTGAGCAAATACCCCCGCCGTTCTTCTTCATCTTCCACAAACCGCTGCAGCTGCTGGATGATGCGCGCACCCTTTGGCATGAGAATGGGCAGCCCTTGGCCAATGTAATCCACGGTGGTGAACAGGCCAAGCTCGCGGCCAAGCTTGTTATGATCGCGTTTTTTAGCCTCCTCTAGCCGTTCAATGTGTTCGTTCAGATCGCTTTTTTTGGTAAATGCAGTGCCGTAAATGCGCTGGAGCATCTTGTTTTTTTCGTTGCCCTTCCAGTAAGCGCCCGTGACGCTTAAGAGCTTAAACGCTTTGACAACTGATGTGTCGGGCGCGTGCGGACCCGCACACAGGTCGGTAAATTCCCCCTGTGAATAGAAGGAAATGGTCTCCTCATCGGGCAGGTCGTTTACCAGCTCTATTTTATAGGGCTCGCCTTTTTCCTGCAAAAGCTTGAGCGCCTCTGCGCGCGGCAGCGTAAACCGCTTGACGGGAAGCTTTTCCTTTACAATTTTTTTCATTTCTTCTTCAATTTTTAAAAGGTCGTCATTTGTAAAATTGGTCTCTGCGTCAAAGTCATAGTAAAATCCATTTTCAATCGCAGGGCCAATGGCAAGCTTGGTGTCTGGATACAGCCGTTTTACGGCCTGTGCAAGTATGTGCGACGCAGTATGGCGCAAAATATTTTTTCCCTCTTGATCAGAAAAGGTGAGGATGGAAAGCGTACAATCTTTGGTGAGTGCAAAATCCAGCTCATGCACCGCGCCATCTACAATACCGCCCAGTGCGGCACGGGCTAACCCCTCTGAAATTTTAAGCGCAGCATCTAAAATGGTTGCGCCGTTTTCAAGCGTAAGCTTGCTGCCATCCTTTAGCGTTATAGCAATCATTCCTATGTCCTCCTTATATAGTGCTGGCAAAGCGTTTTAAAAAGAATCTTCTTAAAATTATATTATAGGTGTTTGCGGCTGGAAAGTCAATAGAAATTTCAATGCGCCGCACGCCTTTGCTGTGCGATATTTTTTTGAAGCTTAAATACGGCGGATACAAATGCCACTGCTACGGCGATCAGTGTAATATAAATGAGTGTTTCACCGCCCAGTGCCAGCGCCCCTTGTGTATCTCCTTTAATCAGCCTCAACACGGTTTCATAAAGCCCGGCGCCTGGCACAATGGGATAGATACCGATGATAATAAACAGCGTGGAGGGCGTTTTAAATTTCCGAGCACAAATTTCACTGACAATGGTGAGTGTCAATGCGCTGAAAAAATATCCAGCCTTTGGCGACGGGCAGAGTAAGAATACTGCGTACGCGATTCCGCCTGCAAAAGAAGACGCCAAGGTAATTTTTGTGCCGGCGTTTTGCATATATCCGATAAAAAAAGAAATGACAAAGCTGAGCAAGACAGGATACCACATAATAAAACCGCCCTCCTTTACAGAAACATCGAATATACCGCCGCCGCGCCAATGGCAAGCGCAACTGCAGTGATAATGGCTTCCGCCCCGCGCGCCACACCGGAAACCAAATCGCCGTTGATGGTGTCACGTATGGCATTAATGGTGGCAACACCGGGGAACAAAGGCAGCATGGAGGCAATTACGACAATGTTAACGTCCAGTGTTTGAATTGCGGCATGAACGCCAAACGCTGCCAATGCCGGGATGAACCCGCCCAGCAAGCTTTGAAAGAAAATGAGCGTGCTGGACTTTTGGGTATAGACAGAAATCATACGGACAACCGCGCAAAAGAGCGCAGCAAATAAAAATTCCAAAGCACCGCCATTTAGCATGAGTGCAAAGGTGCCAGCGGCCAGTGCGCTGGCCGTGACCGGAAGCCACAGGGCCTGTTCGTTTTCTTTGTCAATTTGTAAAAGGGATTCCATGGCCGCGTCTTCCTCCAAAGTGCCATTGCTCACCTTGCGCGATATGGTATTTACTTGATCCACCTTTTTTAAATTGATGCCGCGGCGGCGGATGCTCCGCGTTCCTGCATAGTGCCGTCCATCCAGTGTTATATCAATGGTGATGGAGGTAGGGATGGCAAACACATTGATTGCGCCTTTGCCAAATTTTGAAAACATAAACAGCACGCAGTCTTCCGCGCGGTAGGTTTCGGCGCCGTTTTCCAGCATCATCTGTCCGGCTTTCAAATAGAGGTCAAGCTGGGCATATACGCGTCCTTCCACATTGCTTCCCCCTTTCATATGCCTTTCATTATATCATTGCCCAAATTTATTGTAAAGTAAAAAGCCGGAATTTCCCGACTATGGGAAATTCCGGCAAAAAAAAGATGCCGATTAAAAACCGGCATGATTTCCTTTATAAAAAAGGAGGGAAAATGAAAAAAGTTTGTTGTGTTTGGTATGGTTATATAATACCATTATTTTTGGTAAATATCAATAGAGTATATCAACCAAATCCCGAAAATATATCCGCAATTTTTGTGCAATATATACAAAAACGTGGATTTTGTTCACAATTTAGACATTTTTAAAACAAGATTGTAACATCCAAAAATTAAACGGCGCAAAATGTTTCGCGCCGTGTCTTCTATTTATTCTTGCGCCTGTTTGCTCAGCTCAAAGCATTTGCTGCAAAGAACCGGGCGGTCTTCTCTCGGCTCAAAGGGGACAGTGGCTTCCTGGCCGCACTGATGACAAGTCACGGTGTACATTTTCCTGTTTTTCTTAAATTGATCCTTCCTTGCTTTTCTGCATTCCGGACAGCGTAGCGGCTCGTTTTCAAACCCTTTTTCTGCGTAAAACTCCTGCTCGCCCGCGGTGAAGAGAAAGTCGTTTCCGCAGTCCTTACAAACCAGTGTTTTGTCTTCGTACATCTTGCCATACCTCGCTTCTGTTAAAATATAATCCCCTTCGGAGTTGAACCGAAACGCGTTTGTTTGACGCCGCTCTTCCGAGAGCAGTAGGACACAAAACAATTTAAATAGTGGAAATAAACTTTTCCACCTTGCGCTTGATGCGCTGCAGCGCGTTATCAATGGATTTTTCGCTCTTGCCCAGCTTTTTTGCAATTTCACTGTAGGTTTTGCCGTTTAAATAGAGGGAAAGCACGTTCCATTCCAGCTTGCTGAGCACCTCTGACATCTTTTCTTCAATGCTTGAAAAATGCTCTTTGGCAATCATGATTTCCTCTGGGTCAAACACCCTGTTTTCGCTGATGGTGTCGAGCAGCGTCTGTTCGCTTTCATCGTCATAAATGGGCTTATTGAGCGAAATGTAGGAGTTTAGCGGGATGTGCTTTTGCCGTGTTGCGGTTTTGATTGCAGTGATGATTTGCCGGGTGACACAAAGCTCTGCAAATGCGCGAAATGACGAAAGCCTGTCCGGTTTAAAATCACGGATTGCCTTGTACAGCCCAATCATACCTTCCTGGATAATGTCTTCTTTGTCTGCACCAATTAGAAAATAGGTGCGCGCGCGTGCTTTTACCAGATTTTTATATTTTGTAATGATGTATTCAACCGCATAACTATCGCCTTCTGACGCGAGCGCAACCGCTTCTTCGTCGGTGAGTTTTGAAAGATCGATGTTTTTTGAAGTGCGGATGTCACCCATTGCCGAAAGCCTCCTTTTTTTGTAAATATACTGTCATTGTACTGAAAATCCCGCATTTTGTCAAGCAATACTTGTTCTATTTGTTTAAAAACGAGAATATAGATTTATTGTACAAACAGTGGGAGGTGAAAAAGTGGATTTTTATGCGGTTAAAGATGAAATTTTCCCGTTTATCGCGCCATATCTTCGGCGGATATTGTGCCAAACAGAACCTGCTGTGTGGGATGGGGCGGAGGAGATTCGCGTTGGGGTAGACCGTCCGGTATGTGTTTACACAAAGGCGGATGCTCTATTTTTAGACAAGCAGGGCGCACTTTGCCGGGATATTAATGACGCTTACATTGCGACCAAACCCATTTTGGAGCAGACCATGGAGCTTTTGACCGGCGGCTCGGTCTATGCTGTCGCGGATCAAATCCGGAACGGATATATCACGCTTCCCAAGGGCCACCGGGCAGGCATTACGGGAAGTGCGGTATTAAAAGAAGGGGAAATTAGCTACATAAAAGATATTTCAGAAGTGAACTTCCGCATTAAGCGGGAGGTAAAAGGTGCGGCAAATCCAGTGATGCAAAGCATTGTAAAAGGTGGGAAGGTTCAAAATACGTTGATTATTGCACCCCCACAGTGTGGTAAAACCACACTTCTTCGTGATATAGCAAGAAAGCTTGCTGGAAACCAGCACCGCATTAAAGTGGGGATTGTGGACGAGCGGGGAGAGATTGCGGCTATGTACGGCGGCATTGCGCAAAACGACGTGGGGATTCACGTAAGTGTCCTTGACGCCTGCCCTAAAGACAAAGGCATGATGCTTCTTATCCGCTCCATGGCGCCCTCTGTTATCATTACAGATGAAATTGGCACGCCGGCGGACATGGAGGCCATCCGTCAGGCGCTTTGCTGTGGTGTGAAAATCATCACCACCATCCATGGATACAGCCTGTCAGATGTGCAAAACCGCAGCGCGCTAAAAGGGATGCTGGATATCTTTGAAACTTACATTGTGCTGAGCAAAAGCAAGGGGACTGGAACGATTGAATCCATAACGGAAGCGCTGGGAGAAGAGCATGTGGATTAAACTTTTGGGATGTCTGCTGGTGGTATTCGCGGCCTCGGCGCTCGGTTTTTCAAAGGCAGCAGAGTTTAGCGCGCGCCTAAACTGCCTGATGGATGTACAAAGCGCACTAAGGCGGTTTGAAGGAGAAATTGCCTTTACCAAGACGCCCATTTTAGAAGTGTTCACAAAACTTGCCAAAGACAGCGGCGGCTGGGTGTCCAAGGTGTTTTCTGACGTGGTGGAACAACTGAAACAATGTGATGGCATTCCGGCGTCAGAAGCGTGGCGCACAGCGGTATTCCGCTCTAAGGAAAGTATGCTTAAAAATGAGGATATTGAAATTATTTTAGATTTCGGAAAGTGCCTGGGAAGCACAGATGTGGATGGCCAGCTTTTAAATTTGTCAGCGGTTATTGCGCAGCTGGACCGGCAAATGGAGAATGCGCGGGAAACGCGGGATAAAAACCAAAAGCTGTACCGGAGCCTCGGTGTTTACGCCGGAATTTTAATTGCAGTGCTGTTACTTTAACGGAGGGAGATAAATGGGAGTTGATTTGATTTTTCAAATTGCAGCGATTGGGATTTTGGTGGCTGTGCTAAACCAGGTTCTTATTCGTTCCGGCAGGGAGGAGCAGGCCATGATGACCACATTGGCAGGGCTCATTGTGGTGCTGCTCATTGTGGTAACGCAAATCAGCGTGTTGTTTGACACGATAAAATCAATTTTTGGATTATAGAAAATTGAAACCATACAAAAGAAGGAGGCGTTTTTGCGTGGATATTTTTCAAATTGTTGTCATTGCAGTGATTTCCACTGTACTGATAAGCATTGTCCGCGCACCAAGGCCCGAGTTTGCACTTGCAATTAGCATTGTCACAGGGCTTATCCTCTTTTGGTTTATATCAGCCTATCTTGACAGCGTGGTTGGAATCATCAAAGAGATTATGGCACGCTTTGATATGGACAGTTCGCTTTTTTCCATCATTATCAAAATTATTGCGATTTCCTATATTTGTGAATTTGGTGCAAACCTCTGCAAGGATGCAGGGCAAAGTGCAGTTGCATCAAAGGTAGAACTTGCGGGGAAGATTCTCATTATCTATCTTGCCTCGCCCATCATTTTGTCGCTGCTTGATCTGCTGACAAGCTTCTTTTAATCTACCAAAGACGGAGAGGGTGCCTATGAAAAAATTTGTCATTGCGCTGATATTGTCTACATTGCTGTTACCTGTGCCAGTAGGAGCGCAGCAAGACCTCATCGCTGAACAGATGGGGCTTCCCGAAATTTCTGAGATGGAGGGAATTGTATCCGGCAGCAAAAACATAGAGATGGCAGCGCCAGAGTTCGACTTTAACCAGATGATGGAAAGCGTCGCCAAGGGGGAGCCCTTTCTAAACCCGCAAAGCGTGCTGCTAAAAATTTTGAAGCTTTTGGCAAACGAGGTGTATGCCAATCTCCACATCATGCTTATGCTCATTATTTTATCCATCTTGAGCGCGGTGGTGGGCAACATGCAGGGCGCCTTTGCCAGTCAAGGGGTTTCAGAGGCGGCGTTTTTAACGTTTTATATTCTGTTTTCCGGAATATTAATCAAAGGCTTTTATCAGTGTATGGACCTTGCAAATGGGGTCATTTTAGAGCAAGTGGCGTTTTTAAAGGCCGCAGTGCCCACTTATATGAGCTTGATACTGTCTACGGGAAATGTCACCACGGCAACCTGTATTAAGCCTGTGTTTTTGTATTTTATCCAAATTACCGGCGAGACAGTGCAAAAATTATTGATGCCTGTACTGCTCTTTGTATTTTTACTCTCCATGGTCAACAATTTATCGGATAAAATCCATATCACCAAGCTCATCAAATTTGTGCGGCAGATTGCAAATTGGGTGCTTGGCGCACTGCTCACAATTTTTGTGGCAATACTCGGGCTTTCCGGCATGGGGTCATCCATTGTGGACGGTGTTGGGCTAAAAACAGTGAAATACGCAGTGGGAAGCTTTGTGCCGGTGGTGGGTGGGCTGCTGTCCGACACCATTGACACAGTCGTTTCATCCACCTTGATATTAAAAAATGCGCTGGGGGTGGTGGGCGTGGTAGCAATTATTTTAATGTGCGCCTACCCTCTGATAAAAATGATCATTTTAGTCGGGCTCTATAAGCTTACAGCCAGCGTTGTGGAGCCCATTTCCGACAAGCGGATTGGAAATGTGATCAGCAGTGCGGCAACCTCTGTGCAAATGGTGTTTGTGATGCTGCTTTGCGTCACTGTCATTTTTATATTGGCCATCACGATTGTCATTGGATTTGGCAATATGTCGGTCATGATACGCTAAAAAGGAGGGCGCTGCAATGCAACAAGTATCCAATTTTGTGTTAAGCCTCATCACAGTTTTGCTGCTCTCAGTCATTTTAGAGGCGGTGATGCCGGATACCAAATTCCAAAAATACATCAAGCTTGTGATGGGCCTTGTGATTATGCTCATGCTATTAAAGCCTGTTTTAGGATTCCCTGACCTTGCACGTACACTTTCCAAATATCCCTTTGATACCGAAGTGTTCATGCAAGAAGCAGAACCGTCGCAGGAAATTTTGGATATTCAGCAGTCGCAGATCCATGCACTGTTTGAACAAAAATTAGGGGATGAAATTATAAAAGATATAAAAAGCACATATGTCGCAAATAGTACGGCACAGGTCGATTTTGACGGTGTATCAG
>JAJXRJ010000042.1 GCA_021629085.1 Oscillospiraceae bacterium
GTGCAAGGATGCGGCGCGGGTGGGCTGGCGGGAAAAATGAGATGATGGGGGGATTGGAATGGACGATTTTAAGGCGCTTTTGGACAAATATTCGGGCATGGACGTCCCAATTGATGCGGTAAAATTTTACATACGGCTTGCCGGAAAAAAGCGCGCCCGCATCCTTGCACGCTACGGCGACGCGGGCGGACGCCGCTTGCTGCCGGCCTATTTGGCCCGCCTTGCGGCGGAGGAAATGCGGATCCACATTCTATATGCGGCCTGCCTGGAGCATTGTGCCGCAAGAAACGGGGGGAAACCATGCCAAACCGGATTTTAAAGGAATCCATCTGCACAAGCGACAGCATTGACCAGCTGTCGTGGTTTGAGGAGGCTTTCTGGTACCGGCTGATTGTCAACTGCGACGACTACGGCCGCATGGACGCCAGGCTTGCCATTTTAAAGGCAAGGCTGTTCCCCTTAAAGCAGGACGTGACCGGCAGCGACATTTCCGCCGCCCTGGACGCGCTGTCAAAAGCCGGCATGGTGATGGTGTATGAGTCCGGCCGCAAGCCGTATGTGCAGCTTGTGTCCTGGGAACGCCACCAGCAGATCCGCGCCAAAAAGAGCAAATATCCTGCACCCGATGGCGTTTGCCAGCAGGCGATGGCAGAGGATAGCGGATGTTACCGGAATCCAATCCAATCCGAATCCGAATCGGGAATCGAGTGCGGGGGCGGCGGCCCAAACACAGCCACGCGCTTTAAAACCCCTTCTGTGGACGACGTGGCGGCCTACTGCAAGGAGCGCAAGAACCATGTGGATGCACAAAGGTTTTTTGACTACTACACTGCCAACGGCTGGAGGGTGGGCAAAAACCCCATGAAGGACTGGCGCGCTGCGGTGCGGACCTGGGAGAGAAATGAGAAAGGGGGCGGGGAGGATGGAGCACATCGGCAGGATTGTCCCAAATTCGGCGTCGTCCTGTAGCCTTCAAAGCAATCCCAAATCCCGCGTGGACGCTTACAACCAGTCGAGCGGCAATTTGCGCGGCTACGACTGCAAGGACTGCAAAAACCGCGGATATTTTGCCGTGCTGGACGGGCAATACGAAAAGCTCCGCCCCTGCAAGTGCCTAGAAACCCGAAAAATGCTGCGCCGCATGGAGCAAAGCGGGTTACAGGACGTGTTATGCGACTGCACCTTTGACAAGTTTATTGCCGAAAGCCCGTGGCAAAGCCAGGCCAAGCAGATGGCACAGGCTTATGCCAAACACCCGGATGGCAGGTGGTTTTTTGCAGGCGGCCAGGTTGGGTGCGGCAAGACCCACCTTTGCACTGCCATTGTGGGCGAGCTCTTACGGCGCGGCATTGCTGCCAAATACATGCTTTGGCGCGACGACAGCGTGCATTTAAAATCCATTGTGACTGACCATGCCGCATACCGCAAAGAGATGGGCGCGCTTAAGGACGCGCCCGCGCTCTACATTGACGACTTTTTCAAAACCGAGCGCGGGAAGCTGCCCTCTACGGCTGAAATCAACCTGGCGTTTGAGCTGTTAAACTACCGCTACAACAAAAAGGCGCTGATTACGGTGATATCCAGCGAGCACACCATGGACGGCATCATAAAAATGGACGAGGCGGTGGGCAGCCGCATTTATGAGCGCGCGCGCGGCTGCTGCGTCATTGTGCGGCCCGATATCCAGAAAAATTACAGGCTCAAGCGCTAGCGGCCGGGCATTGCGGGCCGGCGTGGACGGCGGGGGGAGTGTGCGGGGACGGCATAAAAGTAAGGGGCGCTGCAAATAGGCGCGCAAAAAAGAGGCAAAAAGAGAGAAAAAAAGACAAAAAAGGACAAAAAAAGATGTTAAAAAAGACGGGGGGTAACATTGTGACGGCAAAGGCATGGCTAAACCGCGGATGGAAATTAAACAGCGAAATCAAGCAGCTTGTGGAGGCCAAGAATACCATTTGGGAGATTGCGACCAACGCGACCGCAAACCCGTTTGAGGAACGCGTTAAGACCAGCAGGCAGAACACCAGCGAAATCCGCATGGCCAAGATTTTGGACTACGGCATGGAGATTGAATGCCAGATTGAACGGCTGGTTGCCATTTTGCGCGAGATCTTATGCGCCATCAACACGGTGGAGGATGTGACCTGCCGCACGTTACTCATTGCGCGGTATGTCAACTTTAAAACCTGGGAGGACATTGCGGACACCATGGGGTTTTCTTATGCCGGGATTCAAAAAATTCACAAAAAAGCCTTAAATTGTATACAAAGGTATATAGAAGTAGACACCCAAAAGGTGGTATGATGTATACGTGGAAAAAAGGTAAGGATTGGCGCTGCCCTGATGGGGCGGCGTTTTTTGGGGAAAGGGAGACAATGAAAAACCAGGCGATTAAATGGGTGCGCACCTGCTATGACAGGCGGTGCAGGTACCACAAAAAAGACAACCGGTGCAGGAAAAACACCTGCACCTTTGTGATGCGGAAATCGGGGTGAGGGCTTTGGCGAACGAGCAGAATTTGAGGCGGTTTACCCCGGAGGAGGCGCGGTATTACGGCAGGATTGGCGGGAAGAAATCCGCTGAGAAGCGGCGCGGGAGAAAGCAGCTAAAAGAGTGCATGCGCGCCATTTTAGAGCTGTCCGTCTCAGACGAGCAGCAGCTGCAGCGCTTACAAAAGATGGGCATTTTAAACCCGGACAACCGCATGCTGCTGGCTGCCGCGCTGTTTTTAAAGGCTGCGGGCGGCGATGTGGCCGCTTTTAAGGAGATCAAAAGCCTGCTGGGCGAGGAGGACACCTCAAACGGCCAGCTTGAGCGGCTCATTGCGGGGCTCAAGCAGTAGGGGGATGCGGCATTGATACGATGTTGCGTTTTGGTTGGAAAAATTCAATAAAACTTCCGAAATTGGCCGGGAAGGTATTTGGAGTGTGGTATCAAGATGATACCGATTTTTAATTGGAAGAATGCAATGGAACTTCCGGGATGGGCTGGAAGGGGTTTGACGGTGTGGTATCAATGTGGTATCACGTTTTAATTGGAAAAATACAATGAAAACTTCCGGGATGGGCTGGAAGGGGTTTGGGGATATGGTATCAATGTGGTATCACATTTTAATTGGAAGAATGCAATGAAAATTCCAGGCTGGACTGGGAAGGAGGGGGAGATGGAAGAACGGGTATATACCGAAAAGCAGCTTGCCCTGCTCCGCGCCTGGCAGGCGGGGGAGCTGAAACGCATCAACCTTTTGACTGGCAGCGTGCGGAGCGGGAAAACCTGGATTTCGCTGGTGCTGTGGGCGTTTTTTGTGGCCACCATGCCAAAAAACGGCGCCTATCTCATGGCGGGGCGCACGCTCTCCACCCTAAAGCGCAACTGTTTGGATTTGTTGGAATCGCTTGTGGGCGCGCGCAACTTTTCTTACAGCATCACCAAAAAAGAGGCAAGGTTATTTTCAAGAAAGGTGTTTTTGGAGGGCGCGCCCGACGCGCGTTCGGAGGGCAAGCTGCGCGGCCTGACCCTTTCGGGCGCCTACATGGACGAGCTGACCTTATTTGACCACAGCTTTTTTGCCATGCTGCTCTCCCGCCTTTCCAACCCCGGCGCAAAGCTGTTTGCCACCACCAACCCGGACAGCCCTACGCACTGGCTTTACAAGGACTACATCCTGCGCGCGGACGAGCTGGATTTATGGGTGGAACAGTTTTCCATTCTGGACAACTCCTTTTTGCCAAAAGACTATGTGGAACACATTTCTAAAGAGTACACCGGCGTGTTTTACGACCGGTTTATTTTGGGGCAATGGAAGCGCGCCGAGGGCGCCATTTACCGCGAATTTGCCGACAACCCGGCGGTGTTTACCAAAAATTTGCCAGACGACGGCGACATTTTATTTGCCAGCGTGGGCGTGGACTTTGGCGGCAATAAAAGCGCGCACGCGTTTGTGTTAAACGGCTTGACAAAGGATTTTCAGACGCTTGTGACGTTAGACGAGTTTTATCATTTGGGGCCCTTGTCCCCACAGGAGCTGGAGGCCCAATTTGTGGCGTTTTTAAAGCGCAACGCGCGCTACCGCATTGACGCGGCCTGGTGCGACAGCGCCGAGACCACGCTCATTTTGGGGCTTCAGAATGCCGTGGCAAAGGCGGGGATCCCCGTGCCGGTAAGAAAAGCCAAAAAGGGGCGGATTTTAGAGCGCATCCGCTTTTTTGTTACCATGATGGACAAGGGGCGCTACAAGATTGCGCCCCACGCAACCCACACCATTGACGCGCTCAAAAATGCGGTGTGGGCAGAAAGTTACGGGCAGGACACCCGCAGGGACGACGGCACCACCAACGTGGACAGCCTGGACGCGCTGGAATATGCCGCCGAACCCTATATGCGGGATATGATGGATATGGGGGCGATTTTTTGATTGACTTACTTTTAAAGCTTGGGTTTCACACGGTTCCGGCTTCCTTTTATGGGGAAATTGCAAACTGGCTGGCGTGGTATCAGGGCGAGGTTTCCGACTTCCACAGCTACGCCCAGTTTAACGGGCGGCGGCGCATCCAACGGAAGCGCGCGAGTTTAGGCATGGCAAAGCGCGTGTGCGAGGACTGGGCCAACTTGCTGTTAAACGAGCGGGTGGACATCTCCACCCCCAATGCCGCGCACACCAAACGGCTGTGGGACATCCTTACAAACAACAACTTCCGCATGCGCGCAAACCAGCTTGTTGAACTGGCGTTTGCACTGGGCACCGGCGCGTTTGTGGAATACAAAGACGGGTTTGATGTGAAGCTCGACTATGTGCGCGCGGACATGGTTTTCCCGCTTGGCTGGGACCAGGCGGGCGTTTATGAATGCGCCTTTGCCTCTGAAAAAATGGTGGATGGCAAGCGTGCCGTCTATTTACAAATCCACCAAAAGGAGGGCGGGCGGTATGTGGTGAAAAATGCGCTGTTTGACTACGGCACCCACGCACAGGTGCCCCTTCCCAAGGGGGTGGAGGCCACCTTTTACACCGGCTCTGAAAAGCCGCTTTTCCAGCTCATCTCTCCAAACCTGGTCAACAGTGTGGACTTGGGCTGCCCCATGGGCATGTCGGTTTACGCCGGCGCGCTGGACGTGTTAAAGGGCATTGATTTGGTGTATGACAGCTATCAAAACGAATACCGGCTGGGCAAAAAGCGCATTGTGGTGCCGGTGGGCATGGCGCAGCTTTTGGGCGGCGAGGGCATGGTGCCCGTGTTTGACGACAACGACACCGAGTTTTACGCCATTGCGGGCGGCGACGCCATTACGGATTTGCGCGAGATTAACATGGAGATCAGGAGCGCCCAGCACAAAGAGGGGCTGATGCAAAACCTGAGGCTGCTTGCGGACAAGTGCGGCCTGGGCGCCGACCGGTTTTCCTACGAGCGCAGCGGTGTGAAAACCGCCACCGAGGTGATCAGCGAAAAGAGCGACCTTTATCAAAACCTCAAAAAGCATGAGCTGGTGTTAAAAAAGGCGCTTTTGGACCTTTCGCGCGCTGTGCTGTTTTTGGACGGCGTGGACCAGGCGGACATCCGCGTGGACTTTGACGACAGCATTATCACCGACACGCAGACCGCGTTTTCGCAGAATGTGAAGCTTTTGGAGCTGGGCGTGATGCGGCCGGACGAATTTAGGCAGTGGTGGTTCCACGAATCGCCCGCCCAGGCGAAGCGCGCACTTTCTTTGGATGAGTCCTTGTCGGCGGGCCCAGACGTAAAACTGACCCCATGACGTGGTGCGACCACGTAAAAAAAGCGTACATGAAAGGAGTAATGGCAAATGAAACGGGAATTTTTAAAATCGCTTTCGCTTCCCGACGACGTAATTGACGCCGTGATGGCGGAGGCGGGCAAGGATGTGGAGCGCTTAAAGGCGGAAAATGAATCGCTCAAAAGCGCACAGGCAGGCGTTTCCGATGCGCTCGGCGGGCAGGACCCCGCCGCGCTTTTGGACGAGCTTGCCACATTAAAACAGCAGTATGCGGGCGACACCAAACGGCTTGAGGACGCGCTTTTGGACGCCAAACGCACCGCCGCCCTGGATTTGGAGCTTTTTAGGTGCGGCGTGAAAAACCCAAAGGCTGTAAAGGCGCTTTTGGACCTTGACCAGATTGCGCTTTCTGACGACGGGCTCACGGGCCTTTCAGAGCAGCTTTCCGCGCTTCAAAAAAGCGACGGCTACCTCTTTTTACAAGACGGCGCGTCCGCCATGGCACAGGGCATGCCCGCGCCCAAAGAGGAGCGCTTTTTAACTGCCGCCCGCAAAAGTGCAGGTCTTTTATAATTTAAAAAAAGGAGTGTTTTTCTATGGCAAATTCCATTGACACAGCGAGTAAATTTTTACCCATCATTGACGACATTTACAAGGCACAGTCGGCAACTGAGATTTTGGATGCTGCATCCAAAGCAGACTTTACCGGCGCAAACGAGGTGAAGGTGTTAAAAATCTCCACCACGGGCTTGGGCGACTATTCGCGCGAAAGCGGCTATCCCAAGGGCGATGTGACCGCCACATGGGAGACGCTGGCGCTTTCAAACGAGCGCGGCAAGGAGATCAGCATTGACCGCATGGACGACGAGGAGACATTGGGCCAGACCTTTGGCGCGGTGACCGGCAGCTTTATGCGCGAGCACGTGGTGCCCGAGCTTGACGCCTACCGCTTTGCCAAATACGCCTCTACCTCGGGCGTGCTTTCCGCAAAGGCGGCGCTTACCAAAACCAACGTGATTGACGCCATTGACGCGGCCGTTGCGGCATTGGACGACAGCGAGGCGCCGGACGACGGCCGGATTTTGTTTGTCAGCAGCGAATTAAAACCCGCGCTCGCATCCGCGCTCACCCGCCAGTGGGGCAGCGACAGCGCCGTGTCCACTGTGCTTTCCGGCTACAACGCGATGAAAATTGTGTATGTGCCAAAATCCCGCTTTGTGACAAAGATCACCTTAAACGACGGCTCGGGGGAATGGGGCTTTGAAAAGGCCGCCGACGCGCTGGACATCAACTTTATGATTGTGTGCCCGCAGTCGGTATTACAGGTCAAGAAATTTGCACTGCCCAAAATCTTTGCCCCTGACGTCAACCAGGAGAAGGACGCCTGGAAATTCCAATTCAGGCTCTATCACGACGCGTTTGTATACGACAACAAGAAAACCGGCATTTATGTGCACACCAAACAGGCGGCAGGTGCGTAAGTGCCCCTTTGGGCGAAGGGAAGGTGGCTTTTGATGCCCTATGCAGATTTTACCTATTACACTGACACTTTTTTGGGCCAGGTGATAAAAGACGAATCGCAGTTTTTAAGCTGTGAGAAACGCGCGTCCGACTATTTGGACGCGGCGACCATGGGCCGGGCTGACGAGGCGTCCCGTTTGGCGCCTGCAAAGGTGAAGGACTGTGTTTGCGCGCTTTCAGAGCAGATATACCTCTTAAATGCGCGCGCGGGCGCGGTGTCGGTTACAAACGACGGGCTTTCGGTGTCCTACGCCAAAGACGCGGGGGCGGACGAGCAGCAGCGCCTTTGGCAGACCATTTCGCAATACCTCTTTTTGACCGGCCTGCTCTACCGGGGGGTGGGCGGATGTTAGCATTTGACAGCACAATCACCCTCTATCACACCGACGACGCGCATACGTCCTATGTGCGCACGGTGCTTTCCCCTGTTTCGCTCTGGCGGCTGGGGGCACAGCGCACGATAAAGGGCGGCGCGGAGGATGTGGGGCGCGTGCGGGTGCGCATCCCGGATGGATTCGGCGTAACCATTTCACCCGGCGACTATCTGGTGCCGGGAAACGCCGATGCCGCGCGGCCAGACCATCTTACGCGCCTGCAGGTGACGGAGGTTTCGGACAACCGGCGCGGCGTGCGCGCACTCTGGCATTGGAGGGTGGATGCGATATGAAACTGATTTTCCGTGCGCAAAACGACATCCTTCGCCGGCTGGGGCTCAACTGTGGCGGGCGGGTGCAAGCATATGTGGACCGGGAGGTTATCCGACTGTGCGAGCCCTATGTGCCCGTAAAGACCGGCGCGCTTAAAAACAGTGCGCACATCCCTTCCCCCGGGAAGGTGGTTTGGGATGTGCCCTATGCGCGCCATCAGTATTACAACGGCCGTGCAACCGGCATGCGCGGCAGGCTCTGGTTTTTACGCATGAAGGCAAACTGCGCCGGACAGATTGTATCCGGCGCACAGCGCTGTATGGGAGGTGGGGGCGGATGAGTTTACTGGACACCATGCGGGTGTTTTTGCAAAGCTGCCCCTATCTGGACCACGGCAAGATCAACGCCAACTACCTTTCCGACCATGCGGTGGAATACACGGTGGAGACCGAGACTGCCGACCCCATTTTAAAGCGGTATACCGACGGCGGCACGCTCCGGCAGTTTGTGTTTGCATTTGCCGCAAGGCTGCCCTACGACGCCTGTGTCGCCGACAATGTGGCCGCGGCACAGTTTTTGGAGGCGTTTTCTTGCTGGGTGGAGAACCAGAGCCGCGCGCATGCGCTGCCCGCCTTGGAAAGCGGCAACCGCGCCGATGCGCTGGAGGTGCTCTCGGGCGGTTATCTATTTGACGCGGACGGCAAGACCGCCCGCTATCAGATACAATTACGGTTAATTTATTATCAAAATTAGAGGAGGAACAAACGTATGGCAAACTTAGTAAAACGCGCTGACAAGCTCGCTTTTTACGGCGTAAAGAGCGAGGACGATGTGGTGTATTACCGCATGACTGGATTTACCGAGATGAGTGTGAGCAAAAACCCCAAGGAGTATTCCCGCCAGTATGTGGACGAGGAATTTGAGCAGTCGGACATTGTGGGGTATTCCCCTTCCATCTCCTACGGCTTTGACCAGTACACCGAAAACCCGGTGCATGCGGACATTGCCGCCATTTCGGACAACGAGCTTTTGGGCACCGATGCGGTGCGCGACATTGTGTGGGTGGATTTGACCACCGATTCTGCCGGCTCCTGCCAGGCAATTATGAGAAGCTTTGCCGTCATCCCCGATTCGGAGGGGAACGGCACCGACGCCTATCAGTATTCCGGCAATTTTAAGGTGAAGGGCGAAAAAATTGCCGGCACCGCTTCGTCCGCTGACGACTGGCAGACGCTGACCTTTACGCCCGACGGGCAGACGGATTAACCAGAACGGGTTTGGGAAAAAGCATTTGCCGCATTTGGCAGATGCTTTTTCCTTTTTCATTTTTAAAAAACAGGGGGGAGTTTTATGGCAAAGCTTAGATTTGGCGAGCTGGAGGCTGCCATTGACGCGGGCGATGTGCAGTTCCAAAAGACGTTGGAGCAGGCGGCGCACGCCTTTCTGGACACGCTGCATGCGCTGGAGGAGGATCCCAAAACCGGCAGCGAATGCGTGATTGGCTATTGCGAGGCGGTGTTTTCGCTGTTTAACACGCTGTTTGGCGAGGGCACCGACAAAAAGATGTTTGGCACGCGCGCCAATGTCAAAACCTGCAACGATGCGCTTTTGGCACTTGCCCGCGCCATGGCGCGCGCAAACCGGGCGTGCGTAAAGCACATGCGCGCATCCGCACAGGCGATTGGCCGCGCCGCGGAGGAAGGCAGATGATTTCGTTTACAAAGCCGCTGCCAGATTCCGTCACGGTGGACGGCGTGCAATACAAGGTGCGCACCGGGTTTAAAACCTGGCTCGCATTTTTGGAGATTTATGAGGACAGCCGGCCCTTTGTGCAAAAGTGCGCCGAGCTTTTAAAGCTGTGTTACATGGACACGCTGCCCCCAACGCTCATAGACGCGGTGGAGGCCATGATGCGCTTTTTCTCCTGCGGGCGCGAACAAAAGCGCCCGTCGTCCAGCGCTGCCTCCATGCGGCGCATTGTGGATTTTAAAGAGGATGCGGAATGGATTTACGCCTCGTTTTTAAGCGTGTATGGGCTGGACTTGTTTTGCGCGTCCTTACACTGGTGGCAGTTTACGGCGCTGTTTTCCGCCCTGCCCGACGACTGCCGCATCTGCCAGGTGATGCACTACCGGGCGGTGGACCTCTCCTCTGTCAAGGACAAGGAGCAAAAGGCCTTTTACCGGCGCATGAAGCGCCTTTACGCCCTGCCCGACAACCGGTCGGAGGAAGTGAAGGAGGCCGCCTTATCCGACGCATTTGCAAGCTTCTTTTAGGCGTGTGAGTGCAAAACTTCTCATTAATTTGTAAAATTTCGTGAATTTTTCTTGCTTTTTTCTGTTCTGTATGGTAAAATTTTATCAGGATTTAGATTGGGGGGGACGGAATGAAGCGCTGGTATTGTGTGCTGCTGGCAGGATTGCTGCTGGCTGCGCTGGTTGGGTGCGGGGACGGCGGCGACAACCCGCTTGCCCTTTACAAGGACGGGGAACCCATTATTTGGCTGGGCATGTCGCGCGACGAAGTGTATCAGACGCTGGGCGGGGATACATCGGATGACCCTACGCGGGCAGTCCACTATGGGGATTTTAATATATACTATGAAGGAGATATTGTAGAAAGCATTTTTATACTCACATCTGCCTGTACGGACTGGCGCGGTGTTACAGTGGGTATGAAAAAAAATGACGTCTATAAACGATATGATCCTTCGGAAGTTTACTATTCAGAAGATGACAAATATTGGTCAATCCGGCTGAAGCTGGATGAAAATAAGCAAATCCTCCCGCCGGATGCGGATGATTATACTTATATGATTGACAGCGCGGCCGAATCGCCAAAGGAAAATCCAACAGACAGAGTGGGGCTTATGGCGATTGAAGGGCCATATGACTGGGATTGAATAAGGAATCTTATAATAAATTAGAATTATCAAACCCTCGGGGCTTTTAAAAGCCTATGGGGAAGCAGATGGAACAATCGTTGATGGATAAAATCCGATACGGCAAACGCATACTTTGTGCTAAAATTCGACACGGATTTGTGCAGCGGTATGATAAAATCTTGGTATCAAAAACCATAAGGGAGGATTTTTAGATGAAACGGACGCTATGCATGCTGCTGGCACTTATCATGCTGTTTGCGCTGCCCGGGTGCGAAGGGAGCGAAAACACGGTGAATGGCGACAACCCGCTTGCCCTTTACAAGGACGGGGAACCGCTGGTGTGGGTTGGGATGGCGCGTCAAGACGTGTATCAAGCGCTTAGCATCACACCTCCCGAAAATCCGCAAAACTTGGAAAGCTTTGCAGGCTTGGATTTTACATTTCGTGACGAAGTTATTTTAAATGTTACTACGGAGAACCCAGACTACAGCGACTGGCGCGGTGTGAGGCCGGGCATGAAGAAAGAAGAGATTGCAAAACGGTATACGGATGTGGAAGCGAAAATTACAGAATTTGAAGAGTACGGGAAAAAGCAGTGGGCGGCGGACATTATTTTAGATCAGGAGCGAAAAATCGTTCCTCAAAAAGGCGAAGTGCCAATGAACTTTTTCCACATCGCGTTGATTCCGGACAAATCCGATCTCTCCATGATTGGGAAGATTTCAATTAGCAATACGGAAGAATTTATGAAATAATTGAAAATAGGAACCCCTCGGGGCTTTTAAAAGCCTGCGGGGGTTTTTTCATACTATTTTTTAAATAAGGGGGCGGTTTTTTGAATGCGGATGGAAAGCTTTTAATTGACACTGCTTTAGATACAGAGTCGTTGACAAAAGCGCTAGATTTGGCAGTTAGCACTGCAAATAACATGCTGAAAGGCGAAAAGCTGGATTTTACAGGCCTTATTTCGGATGCTGCGGCGCTGTTTGGGCCAAAGGTGAAGCTGGGCGTGGACACGGGCATCGCTGCAATCAAGCTGATAGGCAAAGCGGTGGACGGTGTAGATGAGGAGCTTCGGGCAGCGATGGACGCCAATGCCCAGGACATCGCGGATATCAACGCCCGGGTGGCTGACTTTGACAAGGTGGCCCAAGGGGCGGCGAAAAATGTGGCAGGCTATTTTGCGCAAACCGGCGTTGTACAGGCGCTGGCCACAGAGCTGAAATCTTTGGTGGACGAAACCGGGCGGGTGAGCGACGCCAACCGGGAGCGTGCGGAAACCGTTTTGGGGCAGTTAAACAACGCACTGGGCACCGAGTTTTCTTTAACGGACAACAACATTCAGAAAAACGCCGAGCTTTGCACTTCCATTGACAACGTGATTTTAAAAATGCAGGCCCAGGCAATACTGACCGCTTCCCAGTCCCAATACGAGGCTGCTGCGGCCAACTATGGCAAGGCGCTTGAAAACTACCGGAAAGCCAACGAAGAGCTGGACAAATTATTGAAGGATCAGGCATATTTTCAAGAGCAAATGGACAAAGGCGTTAGAGGAGAATATGTAGGCTTACTACAACAAATGCCTGAAAAAATTGCTGGGGTAGAAGCGAAGCTCAAGTCTGCCGGCGACGAGGTTAAAATATACGAAGAGACCATGAGCACGCATATGAAGCTTGCCAGCGCGGTGGCGATTGGCGAAACGGACGCCATGTGCGATGCAATCGCTGACTACAGCGCATCGGTCAAGCTGGGCAGCGATTATGTGACTCTGACGGAAACAGAGAAGCAGAAACGGTGCAAGGAGACCATTGACACCATTTTAAAGGACTACGACTACTTTTGCACTGAATATGATAAAACCGGCGACAACTTCTATTCTACACAGGCCACACAGGCCGCCAATGCGCTGGGCGGCATTGTGGATGAATTTGTCAAAGCGGGCGGGAAAATTTCAGAGCTGGAACCGATGTTTAAAGGCAAGGGCGTGGACATTACAGGCGCTATGGGATCGGGCATTGAGGAAAATCTCGGCAGCAGCATCCAGCCGCTTACCGAGATGCCCGAAACAGCGGTTAAAGATCTTTCCACAAAGCTTCAAATTTCAGGCGGTGCTTCCGGGCTGACTGCTACACAGGTCGGCAAGCCGCTTGTCAATGGCATGATACTGGGAGCGATTAGCCGCAGCGGTGCTTTAAGCGACACCCTTGCTACCATTGTAAAAGACGCGGTGGACGCGGCCAAGGAAGCCGGTATCATCCGCTCCCCTTCCCGGCTGACGCGGGACGAAGTGGGAAAACCGTTGGTGGACGGCATTGCCGTGGGCATCATTGACAACGAATACAAGGTGTCTGACGCCATCCAGAACCTGTTTGACAACTTGGATTTGGAGCTGGATGTGGGCGCCATTGACGAGGCGGAATACTACCGCCGCTTAGAGTTTTTGCGCGACGAGCACATCAAGGCGGGCACCAAGCAGTGGTGGGATTACACCAAAAAACTCATTGACTATGAAAAAAAGGTGGCAGAAGAGGCCGAAAAGGCGGCTGAGGAAGCGGCCAAGGCGGCAGAAGAGGCGGCCAAAGAGACGCTGGAAGCATTTGAAAATGGGGTGGAGGAGCAAGAATCGCTGCACGAGCGGCTGTTTGATTTGCAAAAAAAGCTGGGCACCAAAAGTGTGCAGGACGAGGCGGCCAACCTGAACGCCAAGGCGGCGCGTTACCGCGAATATGCGGCCGAGGTGCTCAAACTGGAAGGCATTTCGGACGAAAGCCGGCGCGAGCTTTTGAACCAATATTTGACCGATGCCCAGGATGCGTATGTGGAGGCGTTCACCCTGCTGCGGCAAGAGATTGAAGCGCAGTATGACACGCTTTACGGCGAACACGAGAGCTTTTTAAATAAGCTGAAAGACGACGCGCCCCTCTTTTTAGAGGGCTCCATCACCTTTTCGGGGCTTGGGGAGGAAGACGAGGTGCTTGACACCATTTTCCTCACCGACTGGGAGGCGCAAAACCAAAAGCTCTTAGAATACGCTGCCATGCTGGATACGCTGACAGACCGCGTGGCGCGCTACAACGATGCGGTAAACGACGGCGTTGCGCCCGAAGACCAGTTTGACTACAACGCGCTGGCAAGGATGGTGCGCGGTATGAGCATTTCGGAGGGCGTGAAATTTTCTGAGGCCCTGGCGGATTTGAGCGAAGAGGAATTTGCCAGCTATCTGGAGGGCTGGCGCACCAACCAGCAGCTTTCCGAACAGGTGGCGCAGGATGCGTTTTCGGACGAATTTGCGGCGTTAAAGCGCGCCGGGGACGAATTGGACGCGGAGCTTTTGGGCGCGGTGGAAAGCATGGATACACAGCTCAAGGCGTGGTTTGGCACGCTGCCCGCCACCTTTTTTGACAGCGGCTCGGATGCGGGGCTGGAATTTGCCAATGGCTTTTATGAAGCGGTGTCGGAGGCGCTGGAGGGCTTTTCCGGGCTGGACTTCACAGACGCGGGCAGCGCGATTGGCGCGGCATACGAGCGGCGCGCAGAGGCAGCGGTGCACCAGGTGTCCAACACCACCTACAACTTCAACGCCCAGGTGGGCGGCTCGGCCGCGGCGGAGATTGCCGGCTTAAAGGCGCTGGAGAAACGCAAGCAGTTTGCGGCCATTTAGCGGGCACTAACGAAACAATAGGAGGACGGATGTATGACACTCACTTTTACAACCAGCTTAGGCGAACTTGCCATGGGCAAGGGCTACGATTGGCGCATCAAGGCGGTGGACGGGCTGGGGTTTTTGGAGCGGGAATCGCAAACCGCCACGTTCCCGGATGTGGCAGGGCAAACCACCCTCTCCACACGGCATTTGGCGCGCACCATTACGGTGGCGCTGGATTTATTGGGCGCCGAGCAGGAAAAATCGTGCGTGCTCAGGCTTTTGGAGGCGCCTGGCACGCTTTTGGTGGATACGGGGCTGCGCAAACGCAAAATTTGTGCCCGTGCAGTGGCGTTTGACGAAAACGAACGCTATGGCGGCGGCATTGCAAGCTTTACCTTACAGCTTTTGTGCGACAACCCCTATTTTCACGATGTGCAGGACACGGTATTTCCCGCGTTGGGCGTAAACGGCCTTTTGGGCACCTATTTTACAGAGGAGGAGGCCCAGGCGCTGGGCGTCCCCTACGGCCAGGTGGCGGGCACGGGCGAATATTCCACCTTCCTTCTCCCCGCCTTATTTTCCAGCCTTTCAAACGACGGCGTAATTCAAAATGCGGGGGATGTGCGCGCAGAACCCGTCATCCACATTGCCTGCCTGGGCGACAACAGCATCAGCGCGCTGGCCTTAAACAATCTGACCACGGGCCAGCACATCACGCTTGACACTGGCATCTCTGAGGGGGAAACCATTGTCATTGACATCCCGAACCGGAGCGTGACCAGCAATCTCCGCTCCGAGACCGCGCTTTTAAAAACCCTGTCAAGCGACACCTATCTCTCCCAGTTTTGGCTCGCGCCGGGCGAAAACCGCTTAAAAACCACGCCCACAGGCGCGGGGGCGGATCAGATCTTTGTGTCGCTTATCTACAACAACAACTACGTGGAGGCGGTGTATTGATGGAGGATATCAGGCTTTACGATTTCCAGTTTACGCTCCTTTGCATTTTAAACGACTGCACCAGTGCGAACTGGAGCTTGAAATACAACGGCGTGGGCACCTTTGAGGGGCACTTCCCGCTCTCCAGCCGCGCCACCTCTGTGGCGCTTTCCACCCCGTACCTGGTGGCGGTGCAGGGCGGCAAGCAGGCCATTATCACCTCAAAGGACGCATCTTCTGAGCTGGTGCTTTACGGCAGGACGCCCAACTGGATTTTAACCAAGCGCGTCATGCCCGATTTTGACCAGCTCACAGGCGATGTGGGCACGCTTGCGCACGGGTTTGTCACAGAGTGGTTTGCCGATTTGATTGAAGATGGCACCTTTGTGGCAAACGTGCCGCCCGAAGGCATGTTTACCACGCAGGTGAAGTTTTGGCGCAACACCTATCACCCGGTGGGCGAGGTGGTGGCCGACGTGCTGGAGCGGGATAACGGCGGGCACAGGGTGACGTTTGACACGGTTCAAAAAAAGTGGATATACGAGGCCACAAAGGGGGGGTCCCTTCCCATTGTGCTTTCGGAGGACAACCTCACCGCCTATGACACCACCTACAGCGAAGACCTTTTGAACTACAGCACGGCGGGCGTTTACCAGGTGCCCCAGGAGCCGGAGGAGGAGGGGGGCGAAACGCCCGACCCGGTGTGGGAGACGGTGGTGTCCGACCCCTCCAAAACCGGCATTTACCGCTGGGAATGCGTGCTGAGCGCACAGTCGGAGAGCGAGGCAAAAAGCGAGCTTTTAAAAAAGCAGCGCGAGGTGGAGGCCGCCATGACGGCTGCCAACCTCCGCTACGGCGTGGACTATCAGCTGGGCGACCAGGTGCTTTTGACGCTTACCAAAGGCGGCTTTTCCTTCCGCGAGCAAAAGCGCATTACCGGCGTGGATATTTGGTATGAGGCAAACAACGTGGGCGAAAAACCCACGTTTTTACAGGAGCCGGTGTCAAGTGAGGATGAGGACGAGGTGCAGTAACACTGCGCATGGAAACTTACAGGAAAGGCCGTACTTGTGCCAGGGGCGCGGGTGCGGCTTTTTTAAAAAATAAAGGAGGAATTTTGATGGGGTATACGTATCGCTTTAAGCCCGGCGTCACATATGGCGCAAACGACATCAACCAGATCACCCAATTCTTTACCACGGCGGGCATAAAAGACCCGTTTACAGACGGCCAGCCCTATAACGTCACCTCGCTTAACGGCGTGATTTCGGCAGTGGCCACTTCCGGCGCGGTGCCGGAAACGATTGACACGTTAAAGGTGACGGTGCAGGGGGAAAACGCGGTGATTGCACCCGGCAGCGCCATTTTTGCCGACGGCAGCACCATCACGGTGGATGACGACGGGGTTTTGCTCCCCTTAACGCCGGGCAAGGTGCAGCAGGTGTATCTGCTCAACAACCAGTCTACGTTTCAAAACGTGCCCATGATTGGCGACGCTTTGCCTGATGCCGATACAGAGGACTTTGTGCCGCTGGCAGAGGTGGCCGCAAACGGGGCTGTGACCGACAAGCGGCAGTTTTCCCACGGCAAAGTGGCAAACATGAGCTGTTCCAACATTGCGCTCCCGCTTTCTATGGTGACGCCTTCGTATGTGAGCGAATATGCATATGTCACCTACGACGATGTGCAGCGCGATGTGGTGCTCACCACTGTCGGCGAGGCTTACCGCTATGCCGTTGTGCGCTCATTCCACACAGGCAGCGACAACTGCACCGACATCACGGAAAAAAACTATCCCTACAGCTTTTGCTTTTACGACATGCAGGAGGGGTACCGGCTTTTATGCTATGGTTACTTCGGCACAGACGGCAAAGGCTTTTCTGCCAGCATGAACAGCAACGAGGTCTATCTTTTGAGCAGCGGCAGCGTTAACCGCCCCTTTTCGGAACAAGGCTATCTCATAAAAAGCGGCGGCACCATCAAGCTGCGGCAAATCATCCGCAAAAAAGACACAAATCGTGGTACAGATCTGTCTTTGGACATTTTATTCATATAAAGGAGGGCGCAAAATGGGAATTTTGATGAAGCGCGCAGACAAGATGGCGTTTTACGGCGTGGAGCACGCCGGCGGCGTTGTGTTTGTGCGCATGACGGGGTTTACCGACCTTTCGGTGAGCAAAAACCCCAAGGAATACACCCGGCAATACGTGGACGAACCGTTTGAGCGTGCGGATGTGGTGGCCTACAGCCCGTCGGTGTCCTACGCCTTTGACCAGTACACCCAAAACCCAGTGCACTTAGACATTGCGCGCATTGCAGAGGAGGAGCTGCTTGGCAGTGCGGCGGTGCGCGAAATTGTGTTTGTGGATTTTACCAAGCCCTATGCGGGCGGCTACCTTTGCACCAAGCGCAGCTTTTCGGTCATTCCCGATTCGGAGGGCAGCGGCACCGACGCGTATACCAGGAGCGGGACGCTTAAGGCA
Source organism: Oscillospiraceae bacterium (assembly GCA_021629085.1). Classification (GTDB taxonomy): domain Bacteria; phylum Bacillota; class Clostridia; order UMGS1810; family UMGS1810; genus JAJXRJ01. The sequence continues at coordinate 17,845 of JAJXRJ010000042.1, forward strand.
AACGGCCTGCCAAATAAATACGTGGCAAATTCAGAGGACGGGTGGAACTCCTGCTATCTGATGCAGATTTTGGGCAGCCTGGGCTTTGATGCCATGGAGGACAGCGACCTTACCCGCATGGAGGGCGTCACCCTGTTTGCGGGCGGCAACTATGATTTGGACGGCCTTTCGCTGTGCAGCCAGCTGCACTGCGGCCCCACGGGCAAATCGCTTAAAATGGCGGGCATAGAGAGCGCGGATGCGCGGGTGAAATTTGACGGGCTGTTCGGCCAGGGCGAGCTTTTGCAAATGGACGTTGGACGGCGGGTGAAGGTACATGCGTCGGTGTATTTAAACGGCAAGGAGGGCGCACAGCCGGGCACGGTGCGGCTGGGGCTTTACGGCCAAACCGACACCTATTCTTACACCCCTTACCACTCCATTGTTTTGGCGGTGCCGGTAAACAAGTGGGTGACGCTCACCTTAGAGCAGGAAATCACCGATACAATGCGGCAAAACCAGGTCCTCTCGGTGGGCATTGACCAGTATGGCACTGCCAATGTTTCGTCTGTGCTCTATATCGACGATTTGGCGGTGGAGGAGCTTCCCCGCACGGGGATTTTGCTCATGGGCCCCATTGACGCTGAAGAGGATGACGATTTGGTATTTGTGCCAAACGACGGCTTTTTGAGTGCGGACGGGACACAGCCGGCTGACCCCGGGGATTTGGAGTTTACCACGGATGTTGAACGTTAGAGGTTAGGGGGGATTTTTCATGGAACACTATTTTACTTTGAGCATGGAGGACTACAGCGTTTGTGAAACAGACGTGCGCCTCAAGCAAAACGACTATGGGAGCCACACGTTTTTGTTCAGCGTGGGCGCGGCGTG
>JAJXRJ010000006.1 GCA_021629085.1 Oscillospiraceae bacterium
TTTTATGCCCCTTGCCCGTTTTTTGCAAGGGGACTTTTGTTTTTCTCTTCTATTTTTTACTTGAATTTTTTTACGGATGCTGTTACAATAGACTAGGAACAAACGGTTAAAAAAAGGAGGTGCCGGGGATTTCCCCCCTTAAATGGAACATACAATATTAGTGGTTGACGATGAAAAGCCCATTGTGGACATTTTAAAGCTCAACCTGACCAAAAGCGGCTACAAAGTGATTGAGGCCTACGACGGAGAAGAAGCGGTGGAAAAGGCCGCGCTGCACGATCCTGATCTTATTTTGCTGGACGTAATGCTGCCCAAAATGGATGGCTTTGCGGTTTGCAAAAAAATCCGCGAATCCGCCTCCACGCCCATCATCATGCTGACGGCGCGCGAGGAGGAAGTGGACAAGGTGCTGGGGCTGGAGCTGGGCGCGGACGACTATATGACCAAGCCCTTTTCGCTGCGCGAGCTTTTGGCGCGCGTAAAGGCCAACCTTCGGCGCACAAACATTGCTGAAAGCGCAAAAAACAGCGCTGATGTGCTGGAGTTTGGCTCTATCACCATTGTACCGGAAAAATATGAAGTGACCAAAAACGGCAAAGTGCTGGATTTAACCTTCCGCGAATTTGAACTGTTAAAATTTTTAGCCACGCAAAAGGGGCGCATTTTTTCCCGGGAGAGCCTTTTAAACAAGGTGTGGGACTATGAGTTTTACGGCGACGTACGCACAGTGGATGTGACGGTTCGAAGATTGCGTGAAAAAATTGAAGATAACCCCAGCGAGCCGGCTTATATCATGACCAAGCGCGGCGTGGGGTATTATTTCCAGGGCTGATTTTTTGGTAAGGACGGTTTTTCTATGGCAAAAAAGGACAAGCGTATATTGAAAAGCAGCTTAAGCTATAAAATCGTCACCATGTTTGTGCTGCTCACCGTTTCGGTCATCATTGTGACCGGTACGTTTATGATCAATCAGATTGACAGTTTTTACCACCAGGAATTCAATGTTTTGATGCAGGGCGTATTTAATGAGGACTATCAGAACCAGCTTGCGCAAAACGCCGCGGCAGAGGATGGCTACAATCAGATTGTGCAGAGCTTAAACGCCTACGAGGGCCAGCTTGGCATCGATTCGTTCCGCAACTGCTATATTTTGGACGGCAAAACCGGGAAGGCGCTCTACGGCACCAATCCCGACCTTGCCAAAACCCTCTCCGCCTCGCAAAATATCATTGCTGCCATGCGCGGGCGGATTGGCAACAGCACCACGTCACGCGCGAGCTTTATGGACTATGCGGTGCCCATTAAAAACGGCGATGACGTGGCCTATATTATCTACATCAAGGATTCCAAAGTGGAAGTCAATTCGGTGGTGCAGAGCATTTTGCGCATCATCTTTATGGCGCTGGGGCTGGGGCTTTTGCTGTCGGTGGTATTTGGAATCCTGCTTTCTAAAACCATCATTTCGCCCATCTCCTCCCTCACCAAAAAGGCGCAGAAAATTTCTTCGGGCGACTTTGCCTATACGCTGGACGTCAAAAGCCACGACGAGCTGGGCGAACTCACAAAGACGTTTAACAGCATGGCGGAGGAGCTTTCCGACATGTTAAATCAGATCCAGAGCGAAAAGGACAAGGTGGAAACCATCCTGCGCTACATGGCGGACGGCGTGATGGCATTTGACGCGGCGGGCACGCTTATTCACATCAACCCCGCGGCGAAAAAGATTTTTAAATCCCCGCGCATTGAAAAAAAGGGGTTTGACCAGATTTTTAAAGAATTTGACCTCACGCTCACCCAAGTGCTGTTTGGCGGCGGCTATCAAACGCTGGAGCGCGATATCCAAAAGGGGAACACTGAAATCAAGCTCTTTTTTGCCCGGTTTAAAACGGGCAGCAAGGTGGGGGGCGTGGTTGTGGTGCTGCAGGATATCACCGAGCAGCAGCGGCTGTCAAATGCGCGGCGGGAGTTTGTGGCAAATGTTTCGCATGAATTGCGTACGCCGCTTACCACCATCAAGGGCTATGCCGAAACCATGCTGCAAAGCGTGGAGGACGACGACTACGAAAAAAGTATGTTTGAAACCTTTTTAAATGTGATTAACAACGAATCTGACCGCATGTCGCGGCTGGTGCGCGACCTGCTCACCTTATCGAAACTGGACTACAACCAGATGGGCTTAAAAAAGGAAAAGTTTGACCTCTCCTTACTCATTTCCGACGTGGTGGACAAGCTGAAAATGACCGCCCGTACCAAACAGCAGTCGCTTATTTACGAGCCCGTCAAGGGCTTGGACACCTTTTTAGGCGACCGTGACGGCATGGAGCAGGTGCTGGTAAATATCATATCCAACGCATTAAAATACACCGGGCCCGGCGGTACCATCCAAATTTCTGCCGGGAAAATTTCGGACAATGCATTTGTAAAAATCCGCGACAACGGCATTGGCATTCCCAAAGAGGATCTGCCCCACGTGTTTGAGCGGTTTTACCGGGTGGACAAGGCGCGCTCGCGCGCGCAGGGCGGTACGGGGCTGGGGCTTGCCATTTCCAAAGATATTGTGAGCGCCCACGGCGGCACCATTACCATCCACAGCGACTACGGCGCGGGCACCGAGGTGATTCTCATGCTTCCCTTTCACGGGGAAAAAGCGGGCGGAAAATTGAGACGAGAAACACATGGATAAGGTTTCATTCAAAAAAAGATGTTAAATGATTTTAAAGAACCTGTAATGTGATTGTAACATTTGTGTAGTATAATGGCAGTAACAAAGGGTGGGATTGTAGCCATTTTACAAATTTCCCTGCCAAAACCACAAAGAAAGGTTGCTGATCGAAAATGAAAAAATTTATTTGCATTTTGATTTGCATTGCGGTGTTTGCCTGCCCGTTCACAACCTTGGCTGCCCCAGAATTTTTGGGCACTGACTATGCTGGAAACGCTACATACTTAATGAATATTTTAAATCCAGAACAGTTTTCCACCATCACTTCCAACGCAACGTGCATTGTGTCTGCCGCAGCGGTGCAGGGAACCAATGTTGCGGTGTACCTCTATGATGCCCCCACCGGCATGTACCGGAAAATCAACACCTATATCAACGGTGTGAAGCAGGATGAGGTTTTGGTGGGCGCAAGCGGGCTGTATGCACAGCAGGTGCTGTTAAGAGAGGGGCTCAACAAAATTTTGGTCTATGCCAAAAACGGCAATGACGTGCAGACCATAAGGCTGGAAGTGACCCTTTTAGGCAACCAGTATGTCGGCAGCTTAAAATCGTATGTGACTACCAAGTTTAACTAACAAGCGGGCGGCGCAAAGGAAAGATAGGAGACGCCGGTTATGAAAAAAGAAAGTTTAAAAAACATTGTGCTGGTGCTGCTTGTGCTCAGCAGTGTTGTTTTAACCTTTAATATTTGGACGGATGAAAAATTATGGCCTGATGGCTATAATTTTTTTTCTAATATCGCAAAATTTCTGCCGTTTCAACAAGAGGACAGCGCGGCCGGAAGCCTTTCAAAAGAAAAGCTGGCGCTGCCCAAAAAGCTGGTGGTCAACAATGCGGCCGCCCGCAGCCTGTATTTTGAAACCTCGGAAGAATATGACCGGCTCATCGGCGATGTAAAGGACATCTTTGTACAGGCGCTAGAGACGGACAATGCGGTCACAGCGTCGAATGACGACTGGACAGCCGCGCTTAGGGCCCGGTCTATCTACGTTTCCTACCCCGTGCTGTATGACATCTCCGTTGCATCCGACATTCTCGGCGTGCGGGAAGTGTCTCTGGACGTAAGCAAAGTGAAAGACTTTATCATCTCTCTGGGGGATACGGTATCGTCCAACCTTTCGGTATATATTAAAGATTACGATTCCGGCACCGTGCTGCGCTGCCCGGTAAAATATGACAAACAGGCGTTTGAATCGCTTTTAAATGTCTATGCAACTGAATCTACGGGCGTTCTGCCCTATTCCTTTGAACTCAATTTTGACAAACGCACGCCGGATGCGCCGCTGCAAAAGGTTACCATTGACCCAGATGTGCTCATCACCATCAACAAAACTGTGCTGAGCAGCCTGCGCTATGAAAACCCGCTCTATGACGCGCAAACGGACGAATATCAGCAGGAGCGCTTAAACACCATCTTAAAAAAGTTTGGCTACAATATGAGCACGGTGCGAAAATATTCCGAAACCGACGGATCGATTGTGTTTGTGGAAAATTATGGCACCATCAAGGTGTCGCCTGACGGGTTGGTGGAATACCGCGCGATCACCAATGACAGAGGCGTGCAGCTGGACGCGGCGGGGTCAGACAGCTTTAATAAAATTTTTACCGCGGCACTTAATTTTGTGGCCGATATGTGGAACGACGCGCTGCCAGAGTATGAAATTAACCTTGGCCTGAGCTCGGATATTGTAAACACCAGGACAGACCGTTTTACCCTGCGTATGAACTACTATTCGGACGGCACGCTTATTTGGGACAGTGCGGCCGCGTCGGCTTACGGCGTGGAGATGGAGATTGTGGATGCCAAAATTGTCTCCTACCGCCAGCTGTTCCGGCTGTATGAAAAGGACGGCCAAACGATTGAAAATATGTCCACCATTGAGGCGCTTGACATTGTGCGAGGTGAAAACCTATTTGAAAATACCGATAGTATCCGCGAAGTGTACCCTGCGTATGCATTTGACAACGGGGAGTGCTATGCCACCTGGATGGTGAAAAACCAGGACGGGAAATCAGCGCTGCTTCGACGGTAACTGTAAAAAAGGAGGCGCGGCTGTGAACTGGGAAAAACTCAAAACCTTCCTCATTGTGCTGTTTTCTCTCATCAATGTGTTTTTAATTGCCTCACTGATTCTGATGACACAGCGCGGCAACCCCATTTCGGAGGAAACCATCCGCGACACCGTGGACATTTTAAGCGAGAACGGCATTACCTTAAACGAAAAGCACATCCCCCGTCCCCAAAAAGCCATGGAAAATATCCAGCTTACAGCAATGGCCTATACCGATACATTTCCAAAATCGGCGATGCGCGATGCGGACGGCACGTTTACGCTTTCTTATAATACTGTGGCAAAGAGCAACCGGGATGTGAAAAAGCTGCTGTCTAACAGCGAGCTGACCCTCCCGGGGCTCACATTTGACAAAGAATTTTCGGATGGCACAACCTATGCGCACCAGGAGGTTTCCGGGTATGAAATTTTTGGTGCGTATTTAGAGGCGCGCACCACCAGTGACGGCACACAGCTCAAAGGCATCTGGTACTCGCCGTTAAGTGAGCCAGTCCGCTCAGACTCCACCGGCGATGTGGTGCCCATCACCAGCATTTTAATTGAGTTTATTTCCAATCCGAACCGCCCAGACGGCGAACAGACCATCATAGATATCCAGTATGGCTATCACATCCCGTCCTATGACTCTGGCGTGACGCATCTTACTGTCACTGCTGTGCCCAGTTGGAGGATTTTGCTTTCCGGCGGCGAACAATTTTATTATGACGCCCGCACGGGCGAGGAAATTACCTAAAAACGAAAAACAGTTGGAGGTTTTTACATGGCAAAGGGAAGAATGCCCATGGGAATGGGTGGTAATATGAACAACATGATCCGGCAGGCAAAAAAAATGCAGGAGGACATGCTAAAGGCGCAGGAACAGATGGAGCAGGCCGAGTTTGAAGCGACGGCAGGCGGCGGCGCGGTGACGGTAAAGCTCTCAGGCAAGCGCGAGTTTTTGGAAATCAAAATAAAACCCGAAGTGGTGGACCCGGATGATATTGAAATGCTGGAGGATCTCATTTTGGTGGCGGCAAACGACGCACTCAAAAAAGTGGACGAGGCCAACCAGAACAGCTTGAGCAAGCTCACCGGCGGCATGAACCTGCCCGGGCTGTTTTAAAAAAGGAGGGGGATTTTCGTGTTTCCAAAAGACTTTGTGTGGGGTGCAGCCACTGCGGCCTATCAAGTGGAAGGCGCGGCAAACGAGGACGGCCGCGGCAAAAGCGTGTGGGACGCCTTTTGCGAAGTGCCGGGGAATATTTATGAAGGGCACACGGGAGAGGCGGCGTGCGACCACTACCACAAAATGAAGGAAGACGTGGCGCTCATGCGGGAATTGGGGCTCAAGGCCTACCGGTTTTCGCTTTCGTGGACGCGCATTTTGCCGGACGGGGTCGGCGCGGTCAATCAAAAGGGCACTGATTTTTACAACGCGCTCATAGACGAACTGCTAGAAAATGGGATTACGCCTTATATTACGCTGTTTCACTGGGATTACCCGGTGGCGCTTTACAAGATGGGTGGCTGGATGCACCCCGACAGCCCCAAATGGTTTGCGCAGTATGCCAAGGTGGTAGCGCAAAGCTTTGGCGACCGAGTGCGGTATTTTATGACCTTTAACGAGCCGCAGTGCTTTATTGGGCACGGGTTTGTCATTGGCAAGCATGCGCCGGGGCTAAAGCTCCCCCCGGCCGACACGGTGCCCATGTCGCACCATGTGATGCTGGCGCACGGGCTGGCGGTGCAAGAAATCCGCAAATACGCAAAGCCCGGCGTGCAGGTTGGCTATGCGCCCACCTGTACCTTTGGCTATCCGGAAGACGAGCAAAACCCGGCGGATGTGGCGGCGGCACGGGAAGCCACGTTTGGCATCACCCCGGGCGACAACAACTGGGCTTGGAGCGCAACCTGGTGGAGCGACCCGGTGGTTTTGGGGCACTATCCCGAAGACCGGCTTTCGCTCTACGGGCAGTATTTGCCCAGGCACTATGAAAACGATTTGTCCGACATCTGCCAGCCGCTGGACTTTTACGGCCAGAACATTTACAATGGCTTTGCAGTAAAAGCGGACGAAAACGGGAATCCGGTACGTCTGCCCCGGCCAGAAGGCTTCCCGCGCACAGCGTGCGGCTGGCCCATCACGCCGCGGGCGATCAAGTGGTGCGCAAAGCACCTGTACGAACGCTATCAGCTCCCCATTTACATCACTGAAAACGGTATGTCGTGCCACGACGCGGTGTCGCTGGACGGCAAGGTGCACGACCCCAACCGCATCGACTTTTTGCACCGCTATCTGCTGGCGCTTAAAGAAGCGGTGGACGAGGGCGCAAAGGTGGCGGGCTATTTCCAGTGGTCGCTCATGGACAACTTCGAGTGGGCACTGGGCTACAGCGAGCGGTTTGGCTTAATTTATGTGGACTATCCCACAAAGGCGCGCATCATCAAAGACAGCGGCTATTGGTATAAATCGGTCATTGCATCCAACGGCGCCAATTTATAAATACAAAAAACCGGGGCATCCCAAAAATGGGGCGTCCCGGTTTTTTTACACTTCACATTCCAGCTGGCAGTCGCACGGCTCTTTTTCCACGTGCATGGCGTTGGTTTCTTTGGCTTCCACACAGCCCATGGCGCGGTAAAACGCCTGGGTTTCCACAGCGGAGTGCGCCGAAATGTAGAGCTTTTTTGCGCCGTTTTCCTTTGCAAAGGCCTTGGCCTTTTCAAACAGCGCCCGCCCAATGCCGTGCCCGCGCATATCCTGCGACACGTGGATGCTGGATAAATCCATATATTGCCCGTATCTGCCAAAGCGTGCGCCTTCCACCGAAAAAAACCCTTTGAGCATTCCTCTAAAAAACGCGCCCGTCACCAGGCCCCCCGTTTGGACGGTGTTTTTCAGGCAGTTTACAAGCGTTTGATAGTCTTCTTTGGTCCAGTCGTCTACAAACGTAATGTCCTTTATCACCCATGTGCCATTTTCCTTCCGCCAGCACTTCGAAACTTCCTGCCGGCGCACAAAGTGGGAAAACAGCGCGGGGCAAATCTCGTCTTTGCAAAGACTGCGGTATAAAACGGCTGGGATCCCCTGTTTTCCGCTCATGCCTTTTTGCTGTCCTTTTCCCGCAGCTCCACCCGGCGGATTTTGCCGCTGATGGTTTTGGGAAGCTCGTTTACAAACTCCACAATGCGCGGGTATTTATAGGGTGCGGTGGTTTTTTTCACGTGGTTTTGCAGCTCTTTTTTGAGTTCTTCCGACGGCTGATATCCCTTTGCCAGCACAATGGTGGCCTTTACCACCTGCCCGCGCACCTCGTCGGGCACAGCGGTAATCGCGGTTTCAAACACTGCCGGATGCTCCATCAGTGCGCTCTCCACCTCAAACGGCCCAATGCGGTAGCCCGAGCTTTTGATCACATCGTCCACCCGGCCCACATACCAGTAAAACCCGTTTTCATCGCACCACGCAAGGTCGCCGGTGTGATAAAATTTCCCGTCCAGCACGGTTTTGGTCTTTTCCTCGTCAAACAGATAGCTGTCAAACACGCCCACTGGCTTGCCGTCCGTGATGTCAAACACGATTTCGCCCGTCTGCCCGGGGTCACACACCTCTCCGTCGTCGTTTATGAGATACGCCTTATATCCAGGCGACGGCTTCCCCATGGAACCGGGGTTGGGCTCGTCCCAGTAATAGGCGGCAAGCGACAGGCCGGATTCCGTCTGCCCAAAGCCCTCATAGAGCTTTTGCCCGGTGGCGGCAAGGAACTGGTTATACACCTCGGGGTTTAAGGCCTCGCCCGCGGTGGTGCAGTGGGTGAGCGACGAAAGGTCGTAGTTTTTAAGGTCACATTTGATGAAAAACCGGTAGATGGTGGGCGGCGCGCAAAACGTGGTGATTTTATATTCTTCGATTTTGGAAAGCAAATCCGAAGGCTGGAATTTATCGCTGTAGTCATACACAAATATGCCGGTGCCCGCAATCATCTGCCCATACAGCTTGCCCCACACCGCCTTGCCCCAGCCGGTGTCCGCAACCGTTAAGTGCAGCCCGTCGTCCACCACATTGTGCCAATATTTGGCCGTGGTGATGTGCACCAGCGGGTAGTCAAACGTATGCACCACCATCTTGGGCTGGCCGGTGGTGCCGGAGGTAAAATAGAGCAGCATTTTGTCCTTTACCGTGGTACCCGCTTCCCCTGTGGGACGGGGAAATACGTCGGATGCAGCCTCCACACCCTTTGTAAACGACGACCAGCCTTCCTTTTCGCCCCGCACCATGGAAAGTGCGCAGACGCTGGGGGATTCGGGCATGGCGTCCTCAATGTGCTGTGCAATATCGCCCTCGCCGCTTGCCACAATGAGCTTGATTTTTGCGGCGTTGGCACGGTAGGCCACATCTTTTTTGGTGAGCAGGTGGGTGGCGGGAATGGTGATGGCGCCAATTTTGTGCAGTGCGATAATCGCATACCAGAACTCATAGTGCCGCTTTAAAATGAGCATGACCATATCGCCCTTTTTTATGCCCAGGCTTTTGAAATAGTTGGCGGTTTTGTTGGTCATTTTAGAAAGCTCGCCATAGGTGATGGTCTTTTTTTCGCCCTCGTCGTTGCACCACTTGAGCGCAACCTTTTCCGGGCATCTTGCCGCATAGACGTCCACCACGTCAAAGCCAAAATTGAAATTTTTATCAAATTTTAATTGATAGTTTTTATAAAAGTCCGCATAGCTTGAAAAATCGGTGCGGACCAAAAATTCATCCAATAAATTCACTTTTCACACGCTCCTAGTTTAAGATGATGGCCAAAAATTTTGCACTTTTCCCGCCCATGGCGCGCATGCCATGCGGATAGGCCGAGTTAAAATAAATGGAATCGCCAGGGGTAAGGCGCTCTTCCTTGCCGTTAATCAAAATGGCAAGCTCGCCCTCTAACACGTAGTTGTACTCCTGCCCGGGGTGGGAATTTTCGTGAACTTCCAAATCCTCGCCCAGATAGGGCACCTCCACTAAAAAGGGCTCAATTTTCTTGTTGTGGAAGTTATACGCCAAATTGTGATAGCGATACTGCTCACGGCGTTTTACTTCCAACCCTTTCCCGTTTTTTACCACCTGGTAAATGTTGAGCTTGGGCGCGTCGCCGGACAAAATTTCCGTCAAATCCACGCCAAACCGGCCCGCTGCCTCATACAGCACGCTAATGGGAATGTCCGTGCCGCCCTCTTCATATGCGCGGTAGGTTTCCACCGGTATGTTTAACGACTTTGCCATATCCTCGGCCGAAATCTCCGAAATCTCCCTCAAATCACGAATTCGCTGGGCAATTAACTGAATTTGTTCCGACATTTTTTGCGCTCCTTTCCAATTAAAAAATGAATTTACTATTTCGTTTTATCATACCAATTTGACAGGAATTTGTAAAGGGATTTTTGGAAAAAAAGGCAGATTGAACAAAATCGCCCGCACACGCCATTTCTCGTTTGGCGATTTTTAGTGTACAAAGGCGCGTAAATGGATAAAAATTGAACAACTTGAAAATATGTATTGAAAAATGGAGTTTGATGTATTATAATAAAGGGTAAATGACGCAAATTTGGAAAGGAATGGTACACATTATGGCAAAAAATGTAGTTGTATGCCAGTCGGGCGGCCCTACCTCCGTCATCAACAACTCCCTGCGCGGCGTTGTGGAGGCATGTAAGGCTTATCCGGATGTATTCGGCACTGTATATGGCGGTTTTCACGGTGTTGAGGGCATTTTAAAAGAGGAGCTCATCAATCTTTCCAAGCAGCCGGCAGAAGAAATTGCCCTGCTTCGGACAACCCCCACTGCGGGATTTATCGGCTCTTGCCGCTATAAGCTCAGAGAGCACAACCAAGAGGATTTTGAGCGGGTGGTGGAGGTGCTAAAGGCACACAACGTGGGCTACCTGTTCTACATCGGTGGAAACGACTCCATGGACACCGCGAACAAAATCAGCATTTTGGCGCGCGAAAAAGGGCTGGACCTGGTGGCAACCGGCGTGCCCAAAACCATTGACAATGACGTGGGCGACAGCGAATTTACCATCATTGACCACACCCCGGGCTACGGCAGTGTGGCGCGCTACTGGGCAAATATGGTGCAGATGGTCAACGAAGAGAACACCGGCACCTACGGCTCAGGCCCTGTGCTCATTTTGCAGGCCATGGGCCGCAAAATCGGATATATCCCTGCGGCGGCAAGGCTTGCCGACCCTGACCGCGAAATGCCGCTGCGCATCTATATGGCAGAGTCCAACTACACGCTGGACATGATTGCAGACGATGTCAACGACCTGTTAAAACAGCGCGGCCGCGCCATTGTGGTGGTGAGCGAGGGCTTAAACGTGGGCGATTTGGGCGAAACCAAAGACCAGTTTGGACATGCCCAGTTTGGCGCAAGCCAAATGACCGTGGCGCAAAAAATTGTCAACCACTTAAACGAAGTGGGCCTTTCGGCGCGCGGCAAGGCAAAGAGCCAGGTTTCAGGCACTGACCAGCGCGGCAATATTATCAATGCGTCGTCGGTGGATTTGGACGAGGCCTACACATTGGGCCAACAGGCAGTTAAAATTGCGGTGGAAGACGGCAATGGCTACATGTCCACCATTTTGAGAAACCCCGGCAACGTCTACTCTGTCCGCTACGACAAAGTGCCGCTGGAGCTGGTGGCAAACTCGGAGCGCACCTTCCCCGAGGCGTGGATGAACAAGGAGAAAAACGACGTCACCGACGAATTTATCGCTTATGCAAAGCCGCTTTTGGGCAACGACTGGGTGTCTGTGCCGCTGGAAAACGGCAGGATGCGGTTTGCGCGCATGCAGCCCATCTTTGCAGAAAAGAAGCTTGCAAACTACGTGCCGCAGGATTACCGGTAAATACAAAGAAACCGCACACAGCGTGTTTGATGTGTGCGGTTTTTTCATGCGGAAAATATAGATTTCAGCGACCGTGCCGCAGCTGCAATATCCTTTTGCGCCACCACGGCGGAAACCACGGCAAGCCCGTTGATGCCCGTGCCCAAAAAGCGCGGGGCGGTTTGCTGGTTGATGCCGCCAATCACCACAATGGGCAGCGCCACTGCCGCACGGATGTGCTTGAGTTCTTCCATGCTCACCAGCTTTGCATCGGTTTTGGTGGCGGTTGCAAACATGGCGCCCACGCCCAAATAGTCTGCGCCGTCCTGGGCGGCGCGCAGCGCCTCTTGGGTTGTCTGCACCGAAACGCCCAAAAGCTTGTCCGGCCCCAATATCTTGCGCACGATATTTGCCGGCAAATCGCTTTGCCCCACGTGCACGCCGTCCGCATCCGCCGCCAGCGCGACGTCCACCCGGTCGTTGATGATGAGCGGCACATGGAAGCGGCTGGTGATGCGCTTTATGCGCACGGCCAAATTGTAAAATTCAAGCGCGCTGACATCCTTTTCGCGCAGCTGCACCACCGTGCACCCGCCCACAAGCGCCTGTTCTACGCAGTCTTCCAGGGTGCTTGCCGTCATAAGCGCGCGGTCGGTGCAAAGATACAGCGTATAGTCAACAGTCGGTTTCATCAATCTTCACCTTTTTTAAAAAGAGATCAGAGCAAAGCGTGCTCAGCGCATCAATGATGGCAATGTGGAAGCTGCCTGTGCCGTATTTCACCGCCTGGGGCTCAGCAATCTCGCCTGCAATGCCCATACACGCCACGCCGCCCACCGCCGCGGCAAACAAATCGCCGCGCACGCCTGCAAATGCCCCCACAAGCGCGCTGGTCATGCAGCCGGTGCCTGTCACTTTGGAGAGGCGGAAGGTGCCGTTTGCAATGCGCGCCACGCGTTTGCCGTCCGAAATGGTGTCAATTTCCCCTGTGATGGCCGCAACGCATCCAAAGGTGTTGGCCGCCTGCTTTGCAATGCCCACTGCATCAAGGTGCTCATCTTTGTCTGATGCGTCCACGCCCTTGGTGTTGGCCGCGGCGCCGGCAAGAAAGGCAATTTCCGACAGGTTGCCGCGCAAAATGTCCACGTGGACTTCCTTTAAAATCCGCACCGCACTTTGATTGCGATAGGCCGACGCGCCCGCGCCCACTGGGTCAAATACCACCGGCACTCCCGCATCGTTCGCTCGTTTCCCCGCCAAAATCATAGATTCCACCGTGCGGGCGTTTAACGTGCCCATGTTTAATACCACAGCCGACGAAATGGCCGCAATGTCGCCCGCTTCTTCGATGGCGTCCGCCATAATGGGCGAACCGCCAATGGCCAAGATGGCATTTGCCACGTCGTTTACCGTCACATAATTGGTGATGTTGTGAATGAGCGGCGATATCTTGCGCAAGGTGTCGAGCTGTGCTGCGGATTGCTGTGTGATTGTGTTCATTAAAAAGTCTCTCCTTTGTCATAGAATTCTGTTCTGTAAGGCCGGATACCCCGGCCAGGGTTATGGGGTGGTGCCCAAATTTTTATTTTTTTGTGCAATAAAGCTCCACGCTTTCGCCGTCCAAAATGCGGTTGGTGGTGCGCAGCGCACACATTTTGCCGCACATGGAGCACGTGTGCCTGTCGCTGGGCGGCGCGCTTTCAAAATACCGCCGCGCCTTGTCGCCGTCCAGCGCAAGATCAAACATGGCGTCCCAATCGGTGTTGTGCCGGGCGGTTGACATCTGGTTATCCCAGTCGCGCGCGCCGGGGAGGCCCTTGGCAATGTCCGCCGCGTGCGCCGCAATTTTGCTTGCCACTATCCCTTCGCGTACGTCGTCCAAATCGGGCAGCCGCAGGTGCTCGGCAGGGGTGACATAGCACAGAAAATCCGCGCCGTTTGCAGCCGCAATTGCCCCGCCAATGGCGGATGTGATGTGGTCGTAGCCCGGCGCGATATCGGTGACAATGGGCCCTAACACATAAAACGGTGCGCCGTGGCACAGCCGTTTTTGCATGGCCATGTTTGCCGCAATTTCGCCCATCGCCATGTGCCCCGGCCCTTCCACCATCACCTGCACATCCCGCGCCCAGGCGCGTTTGGTGAGGTTGCCCAGCTCAATAAGCTCTGCAATCTGCCCCGCATCTGAGCTGTCGTCAATGCACCCGGGCCGCAGTGCGTCGCCCAGGCTGATGGTCACGTCGTATTGGTTGAGGATGTCTAACACATCGTCATAGCGTTCAAAAAACGGGTTTTCCTTGCCGTTCATCTCCATCCAGGCAAACAGCAGCGAGCCGCCCCGCGACACAATGTTCATGCGCCGGCCAGACCGCCGGAACGCTTCCACCGCCCGGCGGTTGATGCCCGCGTGGATGGTCATAAAATCCACGCCCTCTTTGGCGTGCGCCTCCACCACTTTTAAAAAGTCGTCCGCTGTGATGGACGCAAGCTCCTTTTCCAAATATCCAATCGCGTCGTACATGGGCACAGTGCCAATCATGGCGGGGGATTTTTGGATGAGCGCGGTGCGGAAGGTGTTGGTTTTGCCAAAGTTGCTCAAATCCATAATGGCCTCCGCGCCGAATTTGAGCGCGAGGTCCACCTTTTGCATCTCCATCTCATAGTCGTTTAAATCGCCCGAAATGCCTAAGTTGACATTGATTTTCGTCTTTAGCCCTTCGCCCACGCCCTCGGCCGACAGCGCGGTGTGGCAAATGTTTGCGGGAATGGCAACCCGCCCTGCCGCCACGCGTTCGCGCAAAAGCCCGGGGTCTATCTTCTCTTTTTGTGCGACTGTCTGCATTTCGGGCGTGATGACGCCCTGCTTGGCCGCTTCCATTTGGGTGTGATATGCTTTCATCAAACCTTCTCCTTTCTTGTAGTCCATTCATACAGCGGGTTTGCCGGGCCGTTGCCGTGCCCAATGGGCAGCCCGTGCAAAATCGCACCGGTAATAAACGTTTTTGCCGCCGCCACTGAAGACGGGATGTCCAGGCCGTTTGCCAAATTTGCCGCAATGGCAGAGGACAAAATACACCCCGTACCATGCGTGGCAGCGCTTTGTATGCGCGGCGCACGAAACGTGGTAAACTGTTTGCCGTCAAACAGCAGGTCACACGCGTCGCCCGCGAGGTGCCCGCCTTTTACAAGCACTGCGCCCGCGCCCATTTGGTGGATTGCACGCGCGGCGGCGCGCATGTCGTCTTCCGTTTGTATGCGCATGCCGGTTAAACCCTCCGCTTCGGGCAGGTTGGGCGTTACAAGCGACACATGGGGCAGGATGCAGCGGCAAAAGATATCCGCCATATTGGGCGCGGCAATGGCGCACCCGCCCGCGGTTGCCGCAAGCACCGGGTCGGCCACCACGTGTTTGACGCCGTAAAAAGAAAGCGCGTCCGACACCGCCTGTGCCGCCTCCTGATTGGGCAGCAGCCCGATTTTTACCGCATCTACGGAAAAATCCTCCATGACAGCGCGGATCTGGCTTTGGATGATCTCTTTTGGCATGGCAAACACCGACAGCACGGCCTGCGTATTTTCGGCAATAACGCTGGTGACAGCGCAGGTGCCGTGCACGCCGTGGGCCGCAAAGGTTTTTAAATCGGCCTGGATGCCCGCGCCGCCGCCTGCATCCGACCCGGCAATGGCAAGGCAAATGCGCATAGGATGTTCCCCCCTCAAAAAAACAGCGCCTACGATAAATAGGCGCTGCAAATGGCAATTTTTGCTCCCTACGATCGTGTGAACGAACAGGTTCAAAGGGTCAGGTTTTACCTTCTCAACGCTTTTGCGTCCCCCTGCAAACATCTGTAATTTTTTACAGTATACTACAAATTTTTCCTGCTGTCAAGACAATGGCCGGCAGTAGGCCGGATCCCCTTTCTGTTTCAAATTTTAGTCCCATCGGCGTGAAACAGCGGCAGGGGCGCAAGATAGGTAATATCCTTCCGGGATATGGCATCCCCCTCCGCCAGCACTGCCATTTTCCCTACAATCTCTCCTCCGGCCTGGCAAATCAGCGTTTCTAAGGCGGCTAGGGATTCACCCGTGCTGATAACGTCGTCTACAATCAGCACCCGTTTCCCACGCATCTTATCCGCCTCGTCTTTGCCAATGCACAAAATCTGCTGATGGTCTGTGGTAATGGAGTCCACCACTGTGCTGATGACATCTTTCATATACAGCTTGGGCCCCTTCCGGGCCACAATATAGTCGTTTCGCCCAGCCTGCCGGGCCATTTCATACAGCAGGGGAATCCCTTTAGATTCCGCCGTTATTAAAATGTCAAAGCCCGGCGCCTGCGCCAAAAGTGCCTGCGCACAGTTTACCGTCAGCTCCACATCGCCAAACATAATGAAAGCGGCAATATAAATGTCGTCCGCAATTGGGCAAAGGGGCAGACTGCGCGAAAGCCCCGCCACTTCCAGCTGATATTCCATCATTCAAACGCTTCCTTTCCTCCCAGGGGTTTACGCAAAAACCAGGGTGACAATGCGCAGAATGAACAACGCAAAGGAAACCCACATAACCGGATGCACGTCTTTTATTTTGCCTGTGAACACCTTTAAGAGCACCCAGGTGATAATTCCATACATAATACCGTTGGCAATCGAATAGGTAAACGGCATCATTACAATTGCCACAAACCCGCCGATGACGTCTGCAATATCGCCGTCAAAGGTCATTTTTTTCACCGAGCTCATCATCAAAAGGCCTACAAACACCAAAGCCGGTGTGGTGGCAAACCCCGGGATTGCCAGGAAAATGGGCGACAAGAACAGCGCCAGTGCAAACAATACCGCCGTGGTTACCGCAGTAAGGCCTGTACGTCCGCCCTGGGCAACGCCGGCGCTGCTTTCTACATAGCTGGTTACGGTAGAGGTGCCCAGGCAAGCGCCAACCACTGTGCCAACTGCATCCGCCAGCAATGCGCCGCCCGCTTTCGGCAGGTTCCCCTCTTTGTCTAAAAGGTTCCCTTTGTCGGCCACGCCGATTAACGTGCCGACCGTGTCAAACAAATCTACAAACAGGAAGGAGAATACGATGACCGCAAACTCCAATGCATGGCTTGTCACATAGCTGAAATCAAACTGGAATAAATAGGGAGCAGCGGGAATAAAGCTATAGTTTTGGAAGCTGGGGAACAAAGAATAAGCTTCTTTTTCCACATCCACCACATACCAGCCGGTCAATTCCGCAATCATGCCCAGAACCCAGGTGGCTAGAATCCCCCAGAGGATGGAGCCAGGCACCTTAAAGTGATGCATAATGCCAATGAGCACGAGCCCTACTATGGCCAAAACAAACTGCGGGGAAAGCACATCCCCCATGGCCACTAAGGTGGATGGGTCGCCAATGACAATCCCAGCGCCCTTTAATCCCACGATGGTAATAAACAACCCTATACCGGCTGTAATGCCCAGCTTTAAGTTGGCCGGGACCTTGTTGACCAGCGTTTCACGGAACTTAAACAGGGAGAGGATAATGAAAATAATCCCTTCCACCAATACCGCTGTCAAAGCAATCTGCCAGGGATTGCTGATGCCGGCTTCTGCCATGGGGACACAAACAGAATACGCAAAATATGCATTTAATCCCATTCCAGAGGCAAGCGCAACTGGATAATTGGCAAAAAACGCCATACACAGGGTGGCCAAAACTGCTGACACTGCCGTGGCCGTAAAGACCGCGCCCTTGTCCATGCCTGCCGCAGACAGGATAGACGGATTGACTGCCAGGATGTACACCATTGCTAAAAAGGTGGTAATGCCGGCAATGACCTCTGTTTTGACATTGGTGCCGTGTTCCTTCAGTTTAAAAACCTTTTCCATACAAATGCTCCTTATTTATTATTTTTCTCCTATTTTATACTGAATGGGAAAGTTTTTCAAGCGGTTTGCGCAAATTTCCCAACTTTTCAGCATTTTACCCAACAAATTTGCAAAACTTTATGGAAAACAGAGAGAAATTTTTATCTAGCGCCCGCCTGCTCCCCCCAAAACTTCTTGACATTCCTTCTCTGATTATAATATAATATAGGATGGGAAAGTAAATATTGGAAAGGAGTTTTTACAACCAGATAGGAGCGCCAGAACCGTGCAAATTTAAACGGTTGACGAGGTTGGGGAGTATCGAAACATTCGGCGGATGCCCCACGGTGCCTGCACCACCGTAAAAAGGTCGACAAATCCTCTGCGCAAGCGGTTGCACAAAACGGCCCGGTGTGAAACCCTTTGATTGATTCCCGAATGAAGGGGTGATTTTTTTAAGCAAGGGATTCCATGCGCTTTTTTGGCAACAATAAAAGCATAAAACAAGCATGGTTTTTTTTGCTGTACAACAATCATCAATGAAAGGGAGAATCGGATTTATGTGCGGCATTGTAGGCTACATCGGCAACACCCCCGCAAAGGACATCCTGCTTTCCGGCCTTGCCCGGCTGGAATACCGGGGATATGACTCAGCGGGCATATCGGTACTTGAAAACGGTGCAATTACCACCATAAAGGCAAAGGGGCCTTTAAAAAACCTCAAACAAAAGACGAAGGGCGCGGCCCTTTTGGGCACGCTGGGCATTGGACACACGCGTTGGGCCACCCATGGCGCGCCGTCAGACGAAAACTGCCATCCGCATCAAAGCGCAAGCGGGCGCATTTCTGTGGTGCACAATGGCATTATTGAAAATTATGAAGAATTAAAGACTGCATTGCAAAAAAAGGGTGTCTCATTTGTATCACAAACCGACACCGAGGTGCTGCCGCACCTCATTGAAACCTTTTATGAGGGCGATCTCTTAGACGCCGTCATCCGCGCGCTCAATTGCGTGGAGGGCAGCTATGCCCTTGGCGTGATCTGTGCCGACGAGCCCGAAAAACTGGTCGCGGTGCGAAAAGACAGCCCGCTCGTTGTGGGGCTTTTAGGGGGCGAATCATTCATTGCGTCTGACATCCCCGCCATTTTGGACAAAACACGGGATGTATACCTATTAAATGACGGCGAATTTGCCGTGCTCACAAAAGATGGCGTGACGCTGTGTGACAAGGACAAACAGCCCATTTCGCACAAAGTTTATCACGTGACGTTTGACGACACGGCAGCGCAAAAGGGCGGATTTGCGCACTTTATGCTCAAAGAAATCCACGAGCAGCCACAGGCCATCCGCGACACGCTGTTTGGAAGGCTTGCAAAAAATAAGCGCATCAAATTAGACGGCATCTCACATCGTGACCTTTTAGACATCAACCGCATTTTTATTGTGGCGTGCGGTTCAGCCTATCACGCCGGGCTGGTGGGCAAAATTGCCATTGAGCGGCTCTCAGGCGTGCCGGTGGATGTGGATATTGCGTCGGAATTCCGCTACCGCGACCCCATCATTGACCAGCATACGCTGCTTATGGTCATCAGCCAATCGGGCGAAACGGCAGACACGCTGGCAGCGCTGCGGCTGGGCAAGGCCCGCGGCTGTAAATCGCTTGCCATCACCAATGTGGTGGGCAGTACCCTTTCGCGCGAGGCGGATTTTGTGTTTTACACCCACGCCGGGCCGGAAATTGCCGTGGCCTCCACCAAGGCGTACATCACCCAACTCATTGCGCTGTATCTGTTTGCGCTGTTTCTTGCGCAAGATCACACCTTTTCCACGCCCGAGCGGCAGGAGGCTCTTAAGGCAGAGCTTTTAACCCTCGCGGATAAGGTGGAAGAGACGCTTTCGTGCACAGATGTGATGCGGCATATTGCAAACCATGTCTATAAAAAGACCGATATTTTTTATCTGGGCCGCGGTATGGACTATGCAGTGGCCATGGAGGGGTCGTTAAAGCTCAAGGAAATTTCCTACATCCACTCTGAGCCTTACGCAGGCGGCGAGCTCAAGCACGGGCCCATTGCTCTCATTGAGGACGGCACGGTGGTGATTGCAGTGAGCACCAATGAGGATTTGCGCGCGAAGATGGAGTCTAACATCCGGGAAGTGGAAAGCCGCGGCGCATATGTGGTGGGCATTGTGCCCCGCACATTCGGCTCGGCGGGCAACCGGTTTGACGCGGTGTGCCAGCTGCCCGAAACCGACCCGTTGTTAACGCCGGTTGTGGCCATTGTGCCCTTGCAGCTGCTTTCCTACTATGTGTCGGCAAAAAAGGGGCTGAGCGTTGACAAACCGCGCAATTTGGCTAAATCGGTGACAGTAGAATAAAATTTATCATAGAGGAGCGGATTTTATGCGGAAAATAGTGGTTACCATCAGCCGCGAATTTGGCAGTGGCGGCAGGAAAATCGGCGAACTTCTGGCGCAAAGCCTGGGCATTTCATTTTACGACAAAGCGCTCATTGACATGGCGGCTGAAAAAAGCGGCCTCTCAAAAGAATTTATTGAGAGCCGCGAGCAACAGATGAATTCCAGCCTCCTCTACATGCTGACCATGAACAATTACTATTCCAACGCCATGCTCTCCAAAGATATCTTGTCCCCGCAAGACAGCTTGTTTATCACGCAGGGCAAGCTTATCAAAAGCATTGCCGAAAAGGAGAGCTGTGTGATTGTGGGACGGTGTGCGGACTATATCTTGCGCAAGAGAGACGACTGTTTGAATCTCTTTATTTACGCTGACATGGAAAACAAGGTGAAACGCGCCGTAGAGGAATATGGGATTGCGCCTGATAATGCAGAAAATGAGCTGCGCAAAAACGACAAGGCGCGCGCCACACACTATCACCACTACACCGGCCGCAGCTGGGGAGATGTGCACAACTATCACATGTGCCTTTCTTCCTCGATGTTGGGTGTGGAAGGCACCGCTGCTATGCTAAAGGCGTATGTCAATAAAATCCGGCTGGACGGATAGGGAAAAACGTCTTAACCCCCGAATTTTCGGGGGTTTTTTGTTTGCCTGAAATTGGATTTGCATAATTTATATATTATATGATATACTTTTGCATATCCAAGGAGCCTTGTGCTTTCTGCACAGCGAGAAAAAGGGAGGATCGTATATGCGAAAACTTCTGCTTGTGATGACCCTTCTTCTGACCATCAGTTTTGTCCTTCCCGCATACACGGACGCGGCCATTCCCGCTGCGGACGATTTTTTGACCGACATTGACATGCAGTGGTATGAGCCCTATGTGCAGACCCTTTACGACATGGGCGTGTTAAACGGCGACCAGACCCGTGCAAACGGCGATTCCAATGTGACGCGCGGCGAATTTGTGGCGCTGCTCACCCGTGCGTTTTACAATTTAGAAGGATATGTGGGGGCCACCCACTTCCCCGATGTCAAGCCCGGCGACCTGTTTTATGAAAACATCTCCATGGCAGCGCAAAACGGGCTGGTGCAAGGGGACAGCGCAGGGCGGTTCAACCGGGATGCGCACATTACGCGCGAAGAGATTGTGCTGATTGTAAGCCGGCTGCTAAGAGACAAACCTGCGGATGGCAGCGTTTCTTTTTCCGACATTAAAAAGAACTATCCCTACCGCACCGAGCTTGCACGGGCGGTGTCGCTTGGCGTGATAACCGGCTATGATGACAACACGTTTCGCCCCTATCAAAACGCCACCCGCGCCGAGAGCGCCGTGATGATTTTAAATGCGTTTTCGGTTTACGGGTCCAAAGGGACAGACACGGAAGTGCTGCAGTTTGCGGAAAACTACTTTGCCAACGACCGGCGGGATCCAGCTTCCAATTTAGATTCTGCAACTGGTACTGAGGCAAAGGATATCAAATACCGCGATGAGATTTTGAAGTTTATCGCCGCGCAGGGTGCGTCCGTGCAAAAAAACACATCCGGCGTGCAATTTACCCTACAGGAGCAGACCAATAACACCGCAACCGTTTTGGCCCGCTTTGCCACCAGCCACACAGTGCAGTATGCCGGCGGCGAACAAAAGACGCGCAGCTATGACGGTGAAACCACGCTGTATCTGTTAAAACGCGCGGGCTACTGGAAGGTGTACCGCACAGATGCACATTTGAAGGTACGCGGGAAAATTAACCTTACCTGGGAGGTATTCCAAAACCCGCCTGATTATGCGCCGGACGGGGTGAATGTAATTTCCCCCACCTGGTATGAGCTCATTGCAGACAACAGCTTCCCAAACGCGCCGGTGGTGTATTCCGATTCGTCCACCACCATCCGTTTGACTGACAAGGCCAATCAAAAATATTTGGACTATGTGAGAAACAACGGATATGATTTGTGGATTGCCTACCGCAACGATTTTAACACGCACAACACCCGCAAATTTATGAGCAGTGCAGACGCGCGCATCCATGCGGTGAAGCTTGTCATTCAGGGCGTGCTTAAAACGCGTGCAGACGGCATCAATATGGACTTTGAAAACATGCTGGACCGCGACGTTTACACCCGGCATGTAAAGGAAATTGCGCTTGCCATGCGCGAACTGGGCCTTGTGACCAGTGTGGACATCAACAAATATGAAAAGACAGGCGGCTCGTGGTCGCTGTGCTTTGACCGGGACGCAATTGACCGTGTGGCGGACTACTCTGTTGTGATGGCATACGACCAATATGGCACATTCAGCACAAGTGCAGGGCCGGTTGCCGGGCTTTCGTGGGTGCGCGGCGTGGTACAAAATGTGCTG
This sequence comes from Oscillospiraceae bacterium, assembly GCA_021629085.1. Lineage (GTDB taxonomy): Bacteria > Bacillota > Clostridia > UMGS1810 > UMGS1810 > JAJXRJ01. Next base: position 22,282 of record JAJXRJ010000006.1, read on the forward strand.
CGCGAGGTTGCGCCCGAGCGTCTGGTTTTGGGCGTGCCCTTCTACGTGCGGGTTTGGCAGGAGCAAAACGGCAAGGTGGTAAAAACGTCCGCAGTGAGCATGGAGCGCGCCGCACAGCTCATCCGTGAAAACAACGGCCAAATTTCCTACAACAGCACGGACGGGCAGGACGTGGCCACTTGGAAGAGCGGCAACACCACGTATAAAGTGTGGATTGAAGATGCGGCGTCCATTTCACGTAAAGCAGCGCTCATCAAAGAATACGGCCTGGCGGGCGTTGCTTCCTGGCGGCGCGGCTTTGAAACGTCAGACATTTGGCAGACGCTAATCAACAGCCTATCATAAAAAAGGAAAGCGCCTTTTTCCATTCTGATAAAAATCAAAAACCGCGAAAGGTTTCTATCTTTCGCGGTTTTTTACTGTTTATCATTTTTTGCATTATCTTGCACAAGATAATACAAAATCTTGTGCAAGATTTTATCGGATAATGTCGGTTCCCATATAAGGACGAAGAACTTCGGGCACCGTTACAGTTCCATCTGCATTTTGGTAGTTTTCCAAAATGGCTGCCACAGTCCTGCCCACCGCAACGCCGCTGCCGTTTAATGTATGCACAAACTGCGGTTTGTCTTTCGGGCTTTTGCGATATTTGATGTTGGCCCGGCGCGCTTGGAAATCCTCAAAATTGGAGCAGGAAGAGATTTCTACAAACCGACCGTAGCTGGGCATCCACACTTCTATATCATATTTCATAGCTGCGGTAAAGCCAAGATCGCCCACACAGATTTTTACCACACGATAGGGCAACTTGAGCAGCTGCAGCACACGTTCTGCGTCGTTGGTCAGCTTTTCCAGCTCCTCATAGGAGTGCTCTGGCTCGACAAATTTTACCAGCTCCACCTTGTTAAACTGATGCTGGCGAATCAGGCCGCGCGTATCCTTTCCGGCAGAGCCTGCCTCCGCCCGGAAGCATGCGGAATAGGCCACATGCTTGATGGGAAGCTGATTGCCATCCAAAATTTCATCGCGATACATATTGGTCACCGGAACTTCCGCAGTGGGGATCAGGAAGTAATCGGTGTTCATCACCTTAAATGCATCCTCTTCAAATTTCGGCAGTTGCCCGGTGCCCACCATACTGCGCCGGTGCACCATATACGGCGGGAAAATTTCAGTGTAGCCATGCTGTTCGGTGTGTGTGTTTAAGAAAAAGTTGATGATGGAACGTTCCAGCCGCGCACCCTGCCCCCGATAAAAGGTAAACCGGGTGCCGGTCACCTTCCCGGCGGTGGGTGCATCCAAAATATTGAGATCCGCACCAATGTCCCAATGTGCTTTGGGTGCAAAGTCAAACGTTGTGGGCGTTAAAAACCGCCGGATTTCCACATTATCCTCATCGGTATCCCCATCTGGCACGGTTTCATTGGGCAGATTGGGGATGGTCATCATCAAATTTTGCAGTTTTTCCTCCAAATCCCGCACTTTTTCATCGTATTCTTTAATGGAATCAGAAAGTTTTTTCATCTCTTCAAAAATGCCGGAAACGTCTTTTCCCTCTTTTTTCAGCACAGGAATCTGCTTGCTTTGCTGGTTTTGTGCATTTTTGAGCTGTTCCACTTCATATAAAAGCTCCCGGCGTGCGTTATCCAGCGCCAGAACCGCGTCAATATCCACAGTTTCTTTCCGTCTTGCAAGAGCAGCTTTCACTTTTTCTGTCTCTTGACGAATCAATTTGATGTCCAACATCTTAAAAACTCCTTTGTGATAAATTTGGTCAGCTTAATATTAGATCATACAAATAGCGTTGCAGCACACTGAAACTGTCAGTGTTCATCTCCGCCAGCAAAGCACGCGCTTCGGAAACCTTCCCTTCCCGGTACAAATCATATGCCTGCATGAGCAGTGCATCATATTCACTGTTGCCTGCCAATGCAGCCACAGCTTGGGTTTCCTCCAATTTTTTTGTCGTGTCGGCAAGCAGTGCAGACGCAGCTTCCAACTCTTTTTTCAGCATTTCATTTTCCTCGGTGAGCTGGCTCACACTTGAGCGCATCCCTCGTATGTTTTCTTCGTTTTCCTTTTGAATATTATTTTGTGTGAAAAACGCAAAGACAATCAAAATAAGAGCGAAAGAAAACAGGATCCCTGTGTAAATCCACAAAAACTTTGTGTTTTTCTTCATGGTATTTTGGCCCGGGGCACCCCCGGCGTCCATAGCCTCCTTCCCAAATGGCAATGTTCCACGTGGAACAATTTTCACATTTTTAAAAATTCTTCTTGTCCTGTCCAAATTTTGCCGTTGCTTAGGTTTTCTTGTTTTTTATAAAATCATACCAGGTGATTTCTTAAAATGCGGCATACGGCAATTTTAAAGCCCGGTTTTTTCTCAAATATTTAGAATTTTTCCAATTCGTTCCAAATCATCGGGCGAATAATATTCAATTTCAATCTTTCCCTTTTTCTTTCCGCGCGAAATGGTCACTTTGGTGCCCAAAACAGAGGAGGCACGTTTTTCAAAATCTGCAAATGCAAGCCTGACGTTTAAATCTTCTTCCGGCGCAGTACGGCGTGGTTTTTCATCTGCCTTTATCATGCGTTCCAAATCGCGCACCGTAAGCCCGCTTTCGATTGCCAATTTCCCAAACATCAGCTGTTTTCCCTTATCTTGGCAGGAGAGCAGCACTTTGGCGTGTCCCACACTCAACGACCCTTGCTCTAATGCAGCAATCAACGCATCGGGCAGCGCCAACAAGCGCAGTGCGTTTGCTACAACAGGCCGGCTTTTGCTCACTTTTGCAGCAATTTCCTCTTGTGTGAGATGGAATTCCTGCAAAAGCCGTTGATACCCGCGCGCTTCTTCTATGGGATTCAAATCTTGCCGCTGTAGATTTTCAATCAGTGCAATTTCATGTATTTTTTGTGCATCTAAATTGCGCACCATGGCCGGAATGGTCTTCATCCCTGCCATTTTTGCCGCACGCCAACGGCGTTCCCCGGCCACAATGCGGTAAAACCCGTTTTCCTGCCGCACCACTAAAATGGGGGACAAAACGCCGTGCTCTTTGATAGAATCTGCCAATTCTTCCAAGGATTGTTCATCAAAATTTTGCCGCGGCTGGTGTTTGTTGGGTTCTATTTCCATCAGTTTGAGCTCCACCACCGCATCTGTCTGCGAAAGATCGGTTTCCGCTTCTGAAATAAGCGAGCTCAGGCCCTTTCCCAGTCCTTTTTTTGCCAAAACCTATTCCTCCTTTCCCCAATTCCGATTCTTTTTCGCCACTTCTTTGGCAAGGCTTAAATATCCTTCCGCACCCCTGGAGTGGCGGTCGTAAATATTGATAGGCTGCCCATAGCTGGGCGCCTCGCTCAGCCGCACATTGCGCGGGATGACCGATGCATACACCTTATCGGGGTAAAACCGCTTCACCTCGTCTGCCACCTGGATAGACAGATTGGTGCGCCCATCGAACATGGTGAGCAGCACGCCTTCAATATCCAGCGCCGCATTTAGCCCTTTTTTCACTTGCCGCACTGTACGGATAAGCTGGCTGAGCCCTTCAAGCGCATAATATTCGCACTGAATTGGGATTAAAATCGTATCTGCGCATACAAAGGCATTGAGCGTAAGCAATCCCAGCGACGGCGGGCAGTCAATGATGATATAGTCATAGTCCCCTTTGACGTTTGCAATTGCTTCTTTTAAAATCATTTCCCGTTTATTTTGACTCACCAACTCAATTTCTGCGCCCGCGAGCTCAATATTGGACGGGCAAATCCATAAATTTTGAAATCCAGTGTCCCGCACAGCCTCCGCAACTGACATCTGATTGATTAATACGTCGTAAACCGTTGCATCATCTTTCAAAAGTTCCACACCCACGCCGCTTGTCGCGTTGCCTTGCGGGTCAAAATCCACCAGCAATACGCGTTTTTTTAACGTGCCCAGCGCTGCGCTCAAGTTAATGGCCGTGGTTGTTTTGCCCACGCCGCCTTTTTGATTTGCCACCGCAATACATTTTCCCATGCATCTGCCTCTTTTCCTCTGTTTTGCAGGCTTGTCCGTCCGGCTGATTGACACAAGTTTTCCACACCGGGCACCTGTGAGAAATCGCAGCATAATAAAAACAAGACCGGACAGCGCCCCAGCGATTCCACTCGCTGCACCTATGGTGGTCTTGTTCCTATTATAACACAAAAATGTTCCATGTGGAACATTTTTTGTAAATTTTTATAAAAATTTTAAAACCCTTCACTTCGCCGATGGTTGCGCAGCTCCCGGCGGCGTTTCGCCGCTTCCCATTCCGCCTTTTCCTGGTCATTGGAAAGAATAAGCGGCGGCACTTCTACAGGCTTTCCCGCACCGTCAATGGCGACCATCACCACATAGGCACGATTGACATTCCGGCGCATCCCGCTTAAATTTTCCACATAGGTGTCCACCCGAACTTCCATAGAAGTCCTGCCAACATAGGTGATACGGCCTTCCAGCACCAATGCATCATTGCTGTATGCGCCCGATTTAAATACCAAATTATCCACTGCCGCGGTTGTCACATTATAACCGCTATGCCGGCGTGCAGTAACGGCTGCCACCACATCAATCCATTCCATCAGTTTCCCGCCAAACAGCCGTCCAGCGCCGTTGATGTGCGGCGGCATTAAAATTTGAATTTGTTCTGTGCACGAATCTTCCACTGTTTTTCCCTGTTTTTCCGCCTGCTGCATACGCATGCCTCCATTTTTATGCCTGCGGCGCCTCTTCTGCCGCTTGTTCCTCCGCTTCGTCCTCTTCTTCCCGCTCTGTGCGCGTAATGGACACCACTTTGACGTCGTCATCCAGCCGCATGACGCGTACGCCCTGCGTAGCACGCCCAAAGGTGCTGATTTCCTGCACAGCCGTGCGGATAATGATGCCGTCTGAGGTAATCATCATCACATCGTCATCCTCTGTCACCACATCCATGCCCGCAATATCGCCGGTTTTATCCGTAATGCGGTAGCCAGTAACGCCTTTTCCGCCGCGGTTTTGTACTTTAAATTCCGAAAGCGATGTCTTTTTGCCATAACCGCTCTCTGTCACTGTGAGCAACGTGGCATCATCTTGACATAAACTTGCACCCACAACGACATCCCCGTCGTTTAAGTTGATGCCGCGCACGCCGCCTGCACCCCGGCCCATGGGCCGCACATCCGTTTCATTAAAGCGGATACACATGCCTTTTTTGGTGCCCAAAATCAGGTCGTTCTTGCCGTCTGTGAGCTCCACCTTGATAAGCTCGTCGCCCTCGCGCAGCCCAATGGCAATGAGCCCGCCCTTGCGCGCGGTGTCATAATCGGTGAGCGCCGTCTTTTTCACCACACCGTTTTTGGTCACCATAGTTAAATATTTCCCATCTTCGAAGTCTTTTAACGGAATGAGCGCAGTTATTTTTTCACCGTTTTCAATGGGCAGCAAGTTGACAATGGCCGTGCCTTTTGCCTGCCGGCCCGCCTCTGGGATCTGATAGGTTTTGAGCTTATACATCCGGCCGAGATTGGTGAAGAATAAGATATAATTATGGGTGGACGTAACAAACAGGGTTTCCACAAAGTCTTCGTCCCGCGTGCTTAAGCCAGAAATCCCCCGGCCGCCGCGGTGCTGCGTTTTATAAGTGGATGCGGGCAGACGCTTGATGTAGCCAAAATGCGTCATGGTCACCACGTTGTCCTCTTCTTCAATCAAATCTTCAATGTCAATTTCGTCCATACTCATGGTGATTTCGGTACGGCGTTCATCCCCGTATTTTTCCTTAATCTCCAGCAGTTCCTCTTTGATGATGTGAAGCACCTTATGTTCATCCGCAAGGATTTCCTTGTATTCTTCAATCTGCTTTAACAGTTGTGCATATTCTGTCTCAATCTTTTCTTTTTCAAGCCCCTGCAATCTTGCCAGGCGCATGTCCAAAATGGCCTGTGCCTGGATTTCAGAAAACCCAAACCGCTCCATTAAACGGGGCTTTGCGTCGTTATATGCCGCGCGGATGATACGGATGATTTCGTCAATATTGTCCAGCGCAATTTTTAACCCCTCTAAAATATGCGCACGCGCTTCCGCCTTTTTTAAGTCAAACTGTGTACGCCGCACAATGACCTGCTCTTGGAACGCGATGTAATTGTCCAAAATTTCGCGCAAATTTAGCACCTTTGGCTGATTGTCCACCAGCGCCAGCAAAATCACGCCAAACGATTCCTGCATTTGGCTGAATTTGTAAAGCTGGTTGAGCACCACATTTGCGTTGGCATCGCGCTTTAATTCAATGACCACGCGCATACCGTCGCGGTCCGATTCGTCGCGCAAATCTGAAATGCCTTCCACCCGTTTTTCCTTGACCAAATCGGCAATGCGCTCTAAAAGCCGCGCCTTGTTGACCTGATAGGGAAGCTCGGTCACCACAATGCGCTCGCGGTCATTGCCCATGGTTTCAATTTCCGCCCGTGCGCGCACCACAATTTTGCCGCGCCCGGTGGTGTATGCCCGGTGAATGCCTGCTGTCCCCATAATGATACCATAAGTGGGGAAGTCCGGCCCTTTGATGTATGAAATGAGCTCGTCAATGGTAATTTCCGGGTTGTCAATTACAGCAATTACGCCGTTTATCACCTCGGTGAGGTTGTGGGGCGGGATGTTTGTCGCCATGCCGACCGCAATGCCCGAAGATCCGTTGACCAAAAGGCTCGGGATGCGGGAGGGGAGCACAACCGGTTCCTTTAACCGCTCGTCAAAGTTCGGCATAAAGTCGACCGTTTCTTTATCAATGTCGCGCAGCATGAGCATCGCAATTTTTGACATGCGCGCCTCGGTATAACGGTAGGCGGCCGCTGTGTCCCCGTCCACCGAACCAAAGTTTCCATGCCCGTCAATTAATGGATAGCGCAGGGAAAAGTCCTGTGCCATGCGGACTAAGCTGTCATAGACTGCCGCGTCGCCGTGGGGATGATACCGGCCCAGCACGTCGCCAACCGTGGTGGCACACTTGCGGTAGGGCTTGTCTGGCGTAAAGCCATCCTCGTTCATAGTATACAAAATGCGCCGGTGCACAGGCTTTAATCCGTCCCGCACATCGGGCAGCGCACGGCCCACAATGACGCTCATGGAATACGCAATGTAGGATTTTTTCATCTCCCGGCTGATTTCAACCGGTATAATCTTCTCGTTTTGTGCCATAATCTAAAGTTCCTTTCTGCCGAAAGCGCATATGTTAAATGTCCAAATTGCTCACATATTGCGCATTTTCTTCAATAAATTCCCGCCGCGGCTCGACATTGTCTCCCATTAAGATGGTAAAAATTTCGTCCGCCTGCACAGCATCCTCCAGCTCTACTTTTAAAATGATACGCGTATCCGGGTTCATGGTGGTTTCCCAAAGCTGTTCAGGGTTCATTTCTCCCAAACCTTTGTACCGCTGCACACTGGCGTCCTTCCCAATTTCCTCCAGTGCCGCGGGCAAATCCTCATCGGTGTAAACGTACTTTTCATTTTTGCCTTTATATACCTTAAACAGCGGCGGCTGTGCAATGTATACATGTCCCTGTTCAATGAGCGGGCGCATATAGCGGAAGAAAAATGTAAGAAGCAGTGTGCGGATGTGTGATCCATCCACATCGGCATCCGCCATAATGATGATGCGGTCGTAGCGGAGCTTTTCGGTGTCAAAATCCTCGCCAATGCCCGCCCCAAGCGCTGTGATGACCGGCAGCAGCTTTTCATTGCTGTAAACCTTGTCAATGCGCGATTTTTCCACGTTTAGCATCTTGCCCCAAAGCGGCAAAATAGCCTGGGTTTCCCGGTTGCGCCCCTGTTTGGCAGAGCCGCCCGCACTGTCTCCCTCTACAATGTAAATTTCGGTATTTTCACGGTTTTTGCTGGAGCAGTCTGCCAATTTCCCCGGAAGCGTTGTGCCCTCCAATGCACTTTTGCGCCGGGTGAGCTCACGTGCTTTGCGCGCCGCTTCCCGCGCCCGCGCCGCGGTGAGCGCCTTTTCCAAAATTGCCTTTGCCACCTGCGGGTTTTCTTCCAAAAAGGCGGATAATGTGTCATTCACCGCTGACTCCACCGCGCTCCGCACTTCAGAATTGCCCAGCTTGGTTTTGGTTTGCCCCTCAAACTGCGCCTCTACCACCTTTACGCTGATGACGCATGTGATCCCCTCACGGATATCCTCGCCGCTTAAGTTTTTTTCGTTCTCTTTTAAAATATTATATTTTTTTGCGTAATCATTAAATACTTTCGTGAGCGCGGTTTTAAAGCCTGTCTCATGTGTGCCGCCCTCCGTGGTGTGGATGTCATTTGCAAAACTGATGAGCGTTTCGCTGTAGCTGGTGGTATATTGCATGGCAATTTCCACGCTGGTATCCTCTTTTTGTGATTCCATATAGATGACATCTGGATGGATTGCCTCTTTGTTTTTGTTAATCCACTCCACAAACGAACGGATACCGCCCTCATATTGCAGCTCTTTTACCTTTTCTGAGCCCGGCCGGTCATCGCGCAGTATAATTTTGATCCCTTTATTTAAAAAGGCCTGCTCTCTTAGCCGGGTGAGCAAAATGTCAAAGTCATATTCCAAATCTTCAAAAATCTCACCATCCGGCTTAAACGTCACCTTCGTGCCGGTGGCGGCAGTGTCCCCAATCACTTTTAACGGCGCAGTACTTTTGCCACGCTCATAGCGCTGAAAGTACACATGCGCGCCGTCGGACACCTCCACTTCCAAATATTCAGAAAGCGCGTTTACCACCGAGGCGCCTACGCCGTGCAAGCCGCCCGAAACCTTGTATCCACCGCCGCCGAATTTGCCGCCGGCGTGCAGCACGGTAAACACCACTTCTACCGCGGGGATGCCCATTTTTGGCTGGATCCCTACCGGAATGCCGCGGCCGTCATCCGATACGGTGATGGTGTTGCCGGGGTTGATGACCACTTCAATCTGTTTGCAAAACCCGGCCATCGCTTCATCAATACTGTTGTCCACAATTTCATACACCAAATGATGCAAGCCCCGGGAAGATGTGGAGCCAATGTACATGCCCGGCCGTTTTCGCACCGCTTCTAGGCCTTCTAACACCTGTATCTGATTCTCGTCATAGTTCGTGTTTACTGTGTTTTCCATATTCGTTTTCGATCCTTTCCCTGCAATTCATAACTCTATTTAAAACGGCAAACCCTTGCCGGAAATGCCTAATATTCTTTCATTTGCGCACGTTTTAGAAGCGTTGATGCCGCAATGGGAGAGATATAGAGCACCGTTTTGCCGCCCGTTTCGCAAAGTACATACGACTTGGGCAGGTTTTCCATATCCACATTCACCACATTGTCCCGCATTTGCTCTGTTTTTAAAAATTCCTTTGTGATGTTGGACAAAGAGGTGCTCTCCATGTCCATAATGGCCAAAATTTCTTCCTTTGCCACCACCAAATCGCCGCCAATGTGCAAAAACATTACCATTCCTCCAAAAATGCCTGCGCGTTTTTTATGTGATACAGCCGTTTGTCTGCGCCCATACTATTTTGTACGCGCTCTGTGCAGGTGATAAACACCTGCCGCCCTTTGATTTTTTCCAATAGATACGACCGCCGTGCATCGTCCAGTTCGCTTGTGATGTCGTCCAGGAGCAGTACGGGATATTCCCCTGTCAGGCTTTTGATGACTTCGCTTTCCGCAATTTTTAACGCAATCACCAAGCTTCGCTGCTGCCCCTGCGAACCATAAAGCTTCCCGCTTTTTTGATTGATGGTCCACAAAAAATCGTCGCGGTGCGGGCCGATTAAACACATACGCATTTCTAACTCGCGCCGTTTGTGCAGGTTGAGCGCCTCGTACACCGCATCTTTTTTATCCGCATCCTCTTTCACAGAGGGAAGATAGGTGAGCGCAAGCTGCTCTTTGCCGCCCGAAAGCTCTAGCATGGATTCGCGTGCAAATGGTTCTAATGCGTTTAGCATACGCCTTCTGTAAGACGCAATCACCGCTGCGTACTCTGAAAGCCTTTCATTCCAAATGTCAAATATCGCGTCGTCTTTTGTGCCGCTTTTTAAATAGGCATTTTTTTGCTTGAGCGCTTTAAAATAAGCCATTAAGCTTTTAAAATACACTGGGTAGAGCGAACTTAAAAATGCGTCTAAAAACTGCCGCCGCATGCCAGGCCCGCTCTTTACCAGGCTTAAGTGCTCTGGTGTGAAAATGACGGCCTTTAGCACCCCTACAAGCTCGCTTAACCGCTCAAGGCCAATGCCGTTTAACAGCACGCGCTTGGTATCATCCAAAAAAATCTGCACCGTCTGGCCGCGCCCGCCTGCCAAAAACGACGCGCCAAGCTCCGCCCTTTTTTCGCCAAACAAAATGACTTCCCGATCTTTCGCACCGCGATAGGATTTCCCGTTGCAAAAAAAATACAGCGCTTCAATGATGTTGGTTTTGCCTTGACCGTTTGCGCCGTAAAACACGTTTGCGCCTGCGCCGAATGAAAGGGAAAGCTCGGCATAGTTCCTAAAATTAGTAAGATGCATAGATTCGATTTTCATGCGCTCAAAACCTTGATACGCACGGGCGCATCTTGGATGCCGTGCACCTCTACCAAATCGCCTGGGTACACCTTTTTCCCGCGCTTTACTTCCACTTCGCCGTTATATCGAACCAATCCCTGCAAAATGAGCTGCTTTGCATCAACGCCATTTTGGGAAATACCGGAAAATTTCAACAGCTGGTCGAGCTTGATAAATGGGGTTTTAATTGCAATGGTCTCCATAGTTTCACCCTTTTAACGCTTGATTTGCCGCGGAAGCACCAAATAGAGGTATTGGTCCCCCTCTGAAGGAATCACCACGCAGGGCGATTTTTCATCGTTAAATTCCATCACCAGCTCGTCGTCTTCCACTGCTTTTATGGTGTCTAGTAAAAATTTGATACCCAGCCCGATTTCCAAATTGCCGCCTTCATGGAAAACGGCAAGCTCTTCGTGGAAATTCCCCATTTTAGAGTAGCAGTCCACATGCAGAGCGCCGCCTTCTACTTTTAAAATGACCGGCAGCCGCGTGTCGTCATAGTTGATGATAATCGCTGCACGTTCCACGGTTTGGGTGAACATCCTTCTATCTACCTTCACACGGATGGGATTGTTTGCCGGAATAAAGTGCGAATAGCTGATGTATTCGCCGCCCATGACGGGAGTGATCATACAAAAATTGTCAAATTCAAACATGGCATTGTTGCCCGAAAGCTTTATCACAACCGGCGTTTCATCGTCGTTTAACACTTTCATCACTTCGTTTAAAATACGGCCCTTTAAAATAAAGTCAAACTGCTCGCCGCAGCCCTTTATGGCATGGCGGCGGATGGCCAGGCGGAACCCGTCAATGGCCACCAGTTTGGCAGAGTCATTGTCAATTTCAAATTTCACGCCGGTTAAAATGGGCCGGCTTTCGTCTGCGGCAACGGCAAACACGGTGTCGCGCACAATCTGTTTGAACTCTACTGACGGCATGGAGATTTCATGTTCGCCGTCAATGCGGTTTATTTCAGGATATTCTGACGCCGGCATGCCCATAATGTGAAATTTGTTGTTTTTGGTGTATATATAGGCTTCGTCTTTTTCGTTGACCTCAAAATGAATGACGCCCGCTTCTGATTTCCGCAAAATGTCAAATAAAATCCGCGCGTCCAGCACTGTTTCACCATGCTCTGAAATTTCTGCATCCATGTCACAGGCAATAGAAAGCTCTAAATTGGTGGACATTAGGCGCAAATTGTCATATGCGCAAAGCTTGATGCCCTTTAAAATCTCCATGCTGGAAGAGGGGGCAGTGGCTTTTGATACGTTGTTAACCGCGCTTAATAGTACATCTTTGTCACAGTGAAATTTCATAGGTTCCGTTTTCCTTTCTTAAAAGCCTGTAAACATTGGTGCAGGCCATTTTTCCTTCTTTTGTCATCACCATTACATAAAAACAGTTCATCGCGTGGAACTGTGTGGATAAATCAAATGTGATTTCTGTTAAAATATCGTCCGTTTCGTTTTTGGAAAACGCCGTACGGGTATCCGTTAACACAAATACCCGGTTGACCGGCGAGCATTTGATGGTCAAAAGGCCATCCTCATAAAAAAGTTCGTGAAAAGTAGCGCCGGTGGACGCATAGGTTTTCTTTTGCTCCATGGCACGGATGATGCCGTCATAAGAAAATTCGTCCGCTGCAATCATGGTATAGCCGATGCCTTGCTCTTTTTCGCCGTGATTGTCGTCTGCCGCTACGCATACTAAATGCTTCCCTGCGCGCACCATCTGTTTCCATTCATAGGGGGCAAAGCCACAGTTTTGCATGGCCGAGCCGCTGTTGTAAATCTCCATGCCCCAAAGGCCTTCTAAACCAGTAAATTCGTTCAAATCCTGCAGTGACCACTGTGGATGGTTGTAGCACACCAAAAATCCGGATTCATTTGCAAGCTTGATCACATGGTTTGCATATTCTAAGCTGTAGCTGCGGGTTTCAATGGGCGGTTTGTAGTTTAAGGAGTGCGGGTCGACACCTTGTTTCTTTAAATTGTTGCACAAATATGGGTCGTCGGGATTAAATGCGATATGACAGGTGTTGTTGGGGTCTTTTGCATATAAATTTAGGTGATAGGTTTTTAAATAGTTGTAAGTACGCTCCCTTGTTTTTTCCTCTGTGATGGAAAGCTCATACGACGTGATTGCAATAAATTCATCATCTGTCAAATCATTGTGGCTAAGAAGGTATTCATGGTCGGTAAACGCAACCACATGATACCCTTTTTCTTTATAAGCCGCTTTTATTTCTTCAGGCGTAAACTTCCCGTCTGAAAACGTGGTGTGACAGTGTAGGTTTGCCTTGTAATAGGGTTTTTCGTTTGTAATTAAAACTTGCTTCACCGCATCCATCCCCTTTATTTAATAAATATATACATAATTTATTTTTCAGAAGCAGTTATAATAGCAGCTGTTGAAAACTTGGATAACCCATTGCATCCCCTGCTATTTTGCTTTTTCTGGCTGTGGCTCATTTTTGTATAATTTGCGTTCACAATCCACAAAACCCACAAGAGGAGTATGTTGGGACCATTAAAAAAATTTTTCCACACAAAATACACAGGCTGGTTATCCAGGTATCCACAAAAAGCTTGTGGATAACAAATTACTGATGTTTGATATTTTTTACAATATCGTCCACTAAATTTTTAATGGTAATGTCAGATGCATAGTCATTTTCAATTTTACTGACGCCGTGCAGCACCGTGGTGTGGTCGCGCCCTCCCAAAACCTGTCCGATTTTGGGGTAAGAAAGGTCAGTGAGCTCGCGGATGATATACATGGCAATTTGGCGGGGATAGGCAATCTCTTTGGTTTTGCGCGCACTTTTTAAGGAGTTTTCGCGTAAATTAAAATGTTTTTCCACCGCATCAATAATCCGTTCCGGCGTGATGACGTTGTTTTTAACCAAATTAAAATCTTTGAGCGCCTCTTCTGCCATAGCGACGCTCACCGGCTTTCCCTCCAGGCCGCGCATCACAATGAGCTTCTTGATTGCGCCTTCCAGTTCCCGGATATTGGAGGTAATTTTCCCCGCAATAAATTTTAATACCTCGTCGTCCACTGTGAAATGAAATTGTTCCGCTTTTTGTTTCAAAATGGCAGCCCTGGTTTCAAAATCGGGTGGCTGGATGTCCACAATCAGCCCGCTTTCGAACCGGGTGCGCAGCCGTCCTTCTAAGGTATGCAGCTCTTTGGGAGGCCGGTCGCTGGAAATGATAATCTGTTTGTTTGCCAGATACAGCGTATTAAAGGTGTGGAAAAATTCCTCTTCACTGCTGGTTTTCCCCGCAATAAACTGGATATCATCAATCATCAAAACATCAATGGTGCGGTATTTGTTGCGGAATTCCTCGTTTTTTTGCTCACGGATAGAGTTGATCAGCTCGTTGGTAAACTGCTCGCTGGAGACGTACATCACCTTTTTTTCGGGATAGATGGAAAGCACCTGGTTGCCAATGGCATTCATCAGATGGGTTTTTCCCAGCCCCACGCCGCCGTAAATAAAAAACGGGTTGTAGAGGATGGACGGCGCTTCCGACACTGCCATAGCGGCCGCATGTGCAAATTTGTTGGAATTGCCGATTACATAAGTATCAAACGTGTATTGCGGATTTAAATAGGCGGTTTTGGGGGATGTTTCTTTTTGCGGCATTTCTGAAAACAGCGGATCTGCCTGCGGCACTGTTTCCCCCTCTACCACTACGGTTAGGGAGATATCGCGCCCTAAAACCAGATAGAGCGCATTTTTCACCAAGTCGCGGTATCGTTCTAACAGCATGGTTTTGTTAAACACGTACGGCACTTCCAGCACAATTTCATGTTCAGAAATAGAAAGAGGCCGGATGGTTTTAATCCAGGTATTAAATGCGACAGGCGGCAGTTCTTCTTCTAAAATTTGAATGGCCTCGGGCCAAACATGCAACAGGTCTTCCATGGTTTTCTCCATTCTTGCATTGTAATGAACCAAAAATTACACAAATCATAGATAAAATTCGGTTTTTTATCAGGTTATCCACAAAGTTATCCACTAAAACAGTACTTTTTGTGGATAATTTGTTAAGCGATTATAGAAATTTATACAGATATATCATAACAGATTTTCACATTTTTTTCAAGCGTTCCCACAAAAAAACTGCAATTTTATATGCAAACGGCAAAAAAACGTTGACAAACCCCCAATATATACAGTATAGTATACGGTGTTAGGAAATTTGGAATCTATTTGCGCCCATAGCTCAGCAGGATAGAGCGACCGCCTCCTAAGCGGTAGGCCGGAGGTTCGAATCCTCTTGGGCGCGCCAGTCGAGTGCCTCGACGCGCAAGTCGCGTTCGGGGTTTTTGCTTTATTACGGCTTTGCGCTCGCGTTTAAGGCGGGTATCTTTTTGCGAGTTATGCGTATTCAGCGCAGGGACACCTGTTTCTCGTAAATTTGTATGATAAATGCGATTCCAACAAGAAAGACAATATTTTTTCATTAATTTCTCCTACTTTTTATTTATGACATCTAGCAAATGTCATTTTTGTTCTTATTTTAACATATAATAGCTCTAATGACAAGCATAAAATGTCAAGGAGTTCTCCATGTATAAAAATAGAAATCAGGATGGAACGTGCAACCTTTGCGGAAAAAAGATTACTGCGCTCAGAAAATCAATGAATCCAAAGGTTTCGCAAAATAAATTAGCGAAAAAATTACAACTAATTGGAATTGATTTAGATAAAAATGCAATTCAAAGAATTGAAAGTGGAAAACGATTTGTGACAGATATTGAGTTAAATGCATTTGCAAAAATATTTTGTGTCACAGTAGATGCGTTATTAAAAGAATGAGACGGCGCTTTTTAAGCGCCGTTTTTTATGTTTATGATATATTTTGTAAAACGAAGGAAATTTGAAAAAAGGTGTGTTCCATTTTCCCGGATAAAACTGCCAAAGCTATAGATCAGCCCCTTTCTAAAGCCGCAAACGCCTGGTGTAAACATTGCTATTTACAAATTGCCCCAGGATGTGGTATACTATATAAAATTTGTTATTTTGTAAATTGTTTGGAAAGGAAGTAAGAGATATGGACAAACACACAGTGATTTCTAAAATTAAAGACGCGGGAATTGTTGCCGTGGTGCGGGCAGAAAACGGCGAATCGGCGCGTAAAATATCGGATGCATGCTTAGAGGGCGGCGTGCCGGCGGTGGAAATGACCTTTACCGTGCCGGGCGCGCACAAGGTGATTGAAGAGCTTGCAAGGGTGTATCAAAACGGCGAGATGATTCTTGGCGCGGGCACGGTTTTGGATGCGGAAACGGCGCGGATTGCCATTTTGTCCGGTGCGCAGTACATTGTAAGCCCCTATTACGACGAGGCCACCGTGCGGCTGTGTAACCGCTATGCCGTTCCCTGCATGCCGGGCGTCATGACCATTGCAGACGTTGTAAAGGCGCTGGAAATGGGTGTGGACATCATCAAACTGTTCCCGGGCGACGCATTTGGCCCCGGCATGGTCAAAGCCATCAAAGGCCCTATCCCGCAGGCAAACATCATGCCCACCGGCGGCGTGGATGTCAACAATGTTGCACAGTGGATTAAAGCCGGCGTAGTGGCAGTCGGCGCGGGCGGCGCGCTCACAGCGGGCGCAAAAACCGGCGATTACGGATTAATTACTGAAACTGCCAAAAAATTTGTAGAAAACATTAAAAACGCGCGGGCAAAAAAATAAGCATTCCGGGTTTTTTATAAAATACGGTTGATTTCAGGAAAGCATGTGGGAAAGGGAAGAATACTATGGCAAAAGAAGAACGGAAAATTGCGTCGGATAAAGTTGCCTCAGCAGCCAGGGACGGCAAGGAAGCGGCCATTTCTGAGGCGCTGCGGCAAATTGAAAAAACGTTTGGCCAGGGCTCTGTGATGCGGCTGGGCGATGCGCCCATGCGGGAAGTGGATGTGGTGCCCACCGGCGCGCTGAGCTTGGATGCGGCGCTGGGCATTGGCGGAATCCCCCGCGGGCGCGTGACAGAAATCTATGGGCCGGAGTCGTCTGGTAAAACCACTGTGTCGCTGCACATCATTGCAGAGGCGCAAAAGCTGGGCGGCGAAGTGGCGTTTATTGACGCGGAGCACGCGCTGGATCCGCACTATGCCAAAAAACTGGGAGTGGATGTAGACCGGCTGATTGTGTCCCAGCCCGACGCGGGCGAGGACGCGCTCGAAATCACCGAGGCGCTTGCGCGCAGCAACGCGTTTGACGTCATTGTCATTGACTCGGTGGCGGCATTGGTGCCGCGTGCCGAAATTGCGGGCGTGATGGGCGATTCGCATGTGGGATTGCACGCGCGGCTCATGAGCCAGGCGCTGCGCAAGCTCACGGGTGTGATCAACAAGAGCAATACCGCCGTCATTTTTATCAACCAAATCCGTGAAAAAGTGGGCGTCATCTATGGAAATCCAGAGGTGACCACCGGCGGCCGCGCGCTCAAATTCTATTCTTCCATCCGGATTGAAGTGCGCCGCGGCGAGCCCATCAAGGACGGCACGTCCATCATTGGCAACCGGACGCGGGTGAAAGTGGTAAAAAATAAAATGGCACCGCCCTTTAAGGATGCGGAGTTTGACATCATGTACGGCGAGGGCATTTCCAAAGAGGGCTGTGTGCTGGACATGGCAGTGGAATATGACATCATCCAAAAGAGCGGCTCGTGGTTTTCCTACAATGGCAACCGGCTGGGCCAGGGCCGCGATAAGGTAAAGGAATATATGAAGGAGCATCCGGACTTTTTAGAAGAAGTGACGAAAAAAGTGCGCGACTATCATCGGGAGAAAACCGAACCGGCCGGGGAAGGAATGCCAGATGCGCCGGGTGCGGCGGAATAATCCATGAAGGTGACAGACATCCGCGCACAGGCGCACCATCACGACCGCGTTTCGGTGTATCTTGACAAAAAATATGCCTTTTCACTGGAAATGACCGATGCGCTGCAATTTGGATTAAAAATTGGCATGGAGTTAACAGAAGAAGACGTGGCGCGCATGCAGGAGCAAGGCGATTTTGGGAAAGCGCGTGCGGCGGCGTTGGAGGTAATTGCAAGAAAAGCGGTCACCAAGAAGTGCCTTTGTGATATGCTCAAAAAACGCGGCTACAATGCGGATATTGTGGATGCGGTAACATCCGATCTTTTTTTGTTAGGCTATCTTGACGATGCGGCCTTTGCCATTCGCTACGCCCAGGATGCGGCGGAAATCAAGCGGCACGGGCCGCTTCGGATTGCTCAGGATTTGCAAAAAAAAGGCGTGCAGAAAGCCGATATTGATGCGGCCATTGCCGCTATTGACTTTGAAAACAACGGGGAAATCCAGGCGCTTTTAACCCAAAAATTTCGGGGCGCGGATTTTCACGATCAAAAAATGAGGCAAAAGGCCTTTCGGTTCCTGGCGTATCGGGGATACACGCCGGGCCAGATTTATGCGGCCTTGGGGGGATACAGGGATTGTGAAGAATAAAGTTGGGTTCGTGTCGCTTGGATGCGCGAAAAATTTGACCGATACCGAAACCATGCTGGCAATTTTGGAAAAGGCGGGCTGGGCCATTACGCAAGACCCGGCGGATGCGGATGCCATTGTGGTAAACACCTGCGCGTTTATTGATTCTGCCAAGGAGGAATCGATAAACGCGGTTTTGGATATGGCACAGTATAAAAAGCAGAAATTAAACTATTTGATTGTAGCAGGCTGCCTTTCCCAGCGCTACAAAGAACAGGTGTTGGAGGAATTCCCCGAGGCGGACGCGGTGGTTGGCGTAAACGACTACGGCGAAATTGCGCGGGTGCTGGAGGAACTAAAAAGCGGGAACCGCCCGGTTTTGGTGCGGGACTGCGATGCGCACGAAACAAGGAACCTTCCGCGGAAACTGACCACGCCAAGCCACTATGCGTATTTAAAAATTGCGGACGGGTGCGACAACCACTGTACCTACTGCATCATTCCCAAGCTGCGCGGGCGTTATGAAAGCCGGCGGGAGGACGATATTGTAAAAGAAGCTGAACAGATGGCCAAACAGGGCGTAAAAGAGCTCATTTTGGTGGCGCAGGATACGGCGTATTACGGCCGCGACGGCGATGGGGATTTGCCCAGGCTGCTTAGGCGGCTGAGCGAAATTCCCGGCATTGCGTGGATCCGCATGCAGTATTGTTATCCCGAACACATCTCGGATGCGCTTATTTTGGAGATGGCACAAAACAAAAAGATTGTGCCCTATCTTGACATGCCCATCCAGCATGTGAGCGACAGCGTACTAAAGCGCATGGGGCGCAAAAGCCGGAAAGCCGAGCTTTTGGCACTTATAAAAGCTTTGCGCGAAAAAGTCCCGGGCATTGTGCTGCGCACCTCGCTCATTGTGGGGTTCCCCGGCGAAACGGAGGCGGAATTTTTAGAACTTGTCGATTTTTTGCGTACGGTTTCGCTTGACAAAGTGGGCGTTTTCCCCTATTCTAGAGAAGAAGGCACTGCGGCATATGCTATGGACGGCCAGGTGGCAGAGACGGTCAAGAAACAGCGGTATGAAACGCTGATGGCGGTGCAAAAAGAAGTGTCGCAGAAGATCAACCAAAAAAAAATCGGTACCCTGATGCCCGTTATCATTGAGGGCTACGATTGGGAAAACCTGTGCTATGTGGGCCGGACCTACGGCGATACGCCCGAAGTGGACGGTGCGGCCTACGTTTACAGCGCCAGCGAATTGGAGATCGGCGGCATTGTGTCCATGCGCGTGCTGGAGGCTGGCGACTATGACGTAACAGGAGAGGTGCAAGATGAATCTTCCAAATAAAATCACTGTGTTTCGTATTTTGCTCATCCCATTTTTTATGATTGTGCTCATGCTGCAAACGTCGCGGCTGTTTTTTGTCCCGCCCATTTACTGCAACATCTTGGCGGCTGTCATCTTTGCAGTGGCCGCGGCCACTGACGGGGTGGACGGATATTTGGCGCGCAAAAATAACCAGGTGACGGATTTGGGCAAATTTTTAGACCCCATTGCGGATAAACTACTGGTGGCGACGGCGCTTATTTGCCTGGTGGAACTGCAGCGCATTCCGGCGTGGATGGCCATCATTATCATTGCGCGCGAGTTCATTGTAACAGGCCTCCGCATTGTCGCCATTTCTGAGGGCGTGGTAATCGCCGCGGAAATGACCGGAAAAATTAAAACCGTCATACAAATTATTGCAACTGTGGTGGCGCTGGTATTTTACGGCGAAACATTCGATTTGTTCGGCGTGTCAATCGCCAAAATCGCCATGTGCATCGCCACTTTGTTCACCATTTATTCCGGCGTGGTCTACATGACCAAAAACTGGAATTTGGTGATCAATTCCAAATAAGGAGCTTCCCATATGGCAGAAAAGCAAACCAACATCCGGAATTTTTGTATTATCGCCCATATCGACCATGGCAAATCCACACTGGCCGACCGCATGCTGGAGCTTTGCGGCGTGCTCACCCAGCGCGAAATGCAGGACCAGGTGTTAGACAATATGGATTTGGAGCGCGAAAAGGGGATTACCATAAAAGCGCGGGCGGTCAAGCTCGCTTACAAGGCGGACGACGGGCAGGAATACACTTTAAATCTCATTGACACGCCGGGACACGTGGACTTTAACTACGAGGTGTCACGCAGCTTAGCCGCGTGCGAAGGTGCGGTGCTGGTGGTGGACGCGGCGCAGGGCATTGAGGCGCAGACACTGGCAAACACCTACCTTGCGGTAGATCACAATTTGGAGCTGGTGCCGGTCATCAACAAAATCGACCTTCCCAGCGCGCGGCCCGACGCGGTAAAAGCTGAAATTGAAGATATCATTGGCATTGAAGCGCAAAACGCACCGCTCATTTCGGCCAAAAACGGCCAGAATATCAAGGCGGTGCTGGAAGCGGTGGTAAAGCAGGTACCGCCGCCTGCGGGCGACGAACATGCGCCGCTTGCCGCGCTCATTTTCGATTCCTATTACGACGCCTATAAAGGGGTCATTGTATATGTCCGGGTGCGGGACGGGAAGGTTTCTCCCGGCGACTCCATCCGGTTTATGGCGACGGATAAATGTTTTGATGTAGTGGAGGTGGGATACCTTTCCCCAAACGGCACCATCCCTTCAAAATCGCTGCAGGCAGGCGAGGTAGGCTACATTGCCGCCAGCATTAAAAATGTGCGGGACGCCCGGGTGGGCGACACCGTTACGCTGGTGGACGGCGGGACAAGCACACCGCTTCCCGGCTATAAAAAGGTAAATCCCATGGTGTTTTCGGGCGTTTATCCGGCCGACGGCGCAAAATATCCCGATTTGCGCGATGCGCTGGAAAAGCTGCAGTTAAACGACGCATCCTTAACCTTTGAGCCCGAAACCTCACTGGCCTTAGGGTTTGGGTTCCGGTGCGGCTTTTTAGGGCTTTTGCACATGGAAATCATCCAGGAACGGCTGGAGCGGGAATACAACCTCGATTTGGTCACCACCGCGCCCAGCGTGGTGTACCATGTCATCAAAACCAACGGTGAGAAAATTTCCATTGACAACCCCACCAACCTGCCGCCCGCGCAGGAGATTGACTATATGGAAGAGCCGGTGGTGGCGGCCGACATCATGGTGCCCACCGAATTTATCGGAAACATCATGGAGCTGTGCCAGGACCGGCGCGGGGTTTACAAGGACATGCAGTATATTGACGACACGCGCGTGAGCCTGCACTACGACTTGCCGCTCAACGAAATCATCTACGACTTTTTCGATGCGTTAAAATCGCGCACCAAGGGCTACGCCTCGTTTGACTACGAACTAAAGGGCTATAAAAAATCCAACCTGGTAAAGCTCGACATGCTCTTAAACGGCGAAATGGTGGACGCGCTCTCCATGATTGTACACGCCGACAAGGCGTACGCGCGCGGCCGGCGTATTGCCGAAAAGCTCAAAGAGGCCATTCCGCGCCAGCTGTTTGAGGTGCCCATCCAGGCGGCCATCGGCGGGAAGATTATTGCGCGGGAAACTGTAAAAGCCATGCGCAAGGATGTTTTGGCCAAGTGCTACGGCGGCGATATCACGCGCAAAAAGAAGCTTTTGGAAAAGCAAAAAGAGGGCAAAAAGCGCATGCGCCAGGTGGGCACGGTGGAGGTGCCGCAAGAGGCGTTTATGTCGGTGTTAAAGCTGGATGAATAAAAGGAAGGGTTTTATAAGATGACCGGGCTTTATGTGCACATCCCGTTTTGTGAGAGCAAATGCCGCTACTGTGGGTTTTTCTCCTGCAGCGGCATTTTTTATATGCAAAAAGACTACTTTGCCGCCCTGCGCCGGCATGTATCCGCGCTCCCCAAAGAAAAACTGGACACTGTTTACCTGGGCGGCGGCACGCCGTCGGCTGTGGATGCGGCGCACATTGGCGTGCTTTTGGATCATATCCGGAACCATTTTAGCACAAGCGGTGAAATGGAATGTACCATTGAAATTAACCCCGCATCGGCCACCAAAGACAAGCTTGCCGCTTACCGGGCGTTTGGCATAAACCGCGTAAGCATCGGCGCGCAGAGCTTTTTGGATGCCGAACTTGCGTTTTTGGGCCGCCGGCACCGGGCGGCAGACATTATTTCCTGCGTGGAGGACGTGCGGGCGGCCGGGTTTTCCAATGTGAGCCTCGACCTCATCTACGGCCTGCCAGGCCAGTCGGTTTCAGATTTCAGCAAAAGCGTGGACAGACTGCTAACGCTTTCACCCGAACACGTGTCGTGCTACGGGCTTTCGTTTGAGCCGGGCACGCCGCTTTTTTCCGATTTGAACGCGGGCAAATTTGCGGCGCTTTCGGACGACCTCTATTTTGAACAGTATGAATATTTGCGAAAAACGCTTGCGGCGCACGGCTATGAGCACTATGAAATTTCAAACTTTGCGCGGCCGGGCCGCCGATCTCTGCACAACCAAATCTATTGGCGCGCTGAGCCCTACTATGCCGTGGGCGCGGGCGCATCGGCCTATTTTGACGGGGTGCGCCGCACCTATACGCCGGATGTGCCAGACTATATCAAACATCCGCTTAAAGAGAGTGAGAAAGAAACCGTCGATCGATCCGGGCAGATGAGCGAGGCGGTCCTCTTAGGCTTGCGGCTGCTCACAGACGGCGTGGACACGGCAGCGTTTGCCGCGCGGTTTGGAAGGGATATTTTTGATGTTTTTGGGAAAGAATTGGAAAAGCACCAAAAAAACGGCCTGCTCCTATACAAAAACGGCCGGTTGCTGCTTACCGAGCGGGCATACTATATCAGCAACTATGTGCTCTGTGACTTTGTGCGTTAGCACTGTTCACAGAAAGTTTACAAATTTGCTGGTAAAATTTATTAAAAATGCCCTTGACAAACAAAATAAATCGTGGTATTTTATATTTGTTAGCACTGAGAGGCTTAGAGTGCTAAAACTAAAACTTGGAAAGGGGCGGATGGAACCATGGAACTGAGTGAACGCAAACGGCGCATTTTGCGCGCGGTTGTGGACGACTATATCCGCACTGCAGAACCGGTGGGTTCCTCCTATATTTTAAACCAACATAAATTTGGCATCAGCTCAGCCACGATTCGCAACGAAATGGCAGACTTGGAAGAGCAGGGCTACCTTGACAAGCCCCACACCTCTGCCGGACGTGTGCCGTCGCTGTTGGGCTACCGCGTATATGTGGATGAGCTCATGCAGCAGTATACCCTCACCATGCGGGAAATTGCCCTCATGCGCGAGGCGCTCTCCAAGCGGTATTTAGAGCTGGGGAATATTGTAAACGATATTTCCAACACCATTTCGCACTTAACCAACCTCACCACACTGGTTTCCACCCCTGTGGCCAAGGCCAACCGGCTTAAAAGCATCCGGTTTGTGCCCATTGACGATGTGAGCTTTGTGATGCTTTTAGTCACAAGCGAGGGCGTGGTGAAAAACACCACGATCCGCGCAAAAACGCCGGTGGATGCACAGATCTTAGAGCGGCTGGGAAACTACTTAAACAACGTGTTTTCTGACACAGAGCTTTCGTCTATTACAAAAGAGGCGTTAGATTCGCAAAAAGAAATGATCCCCATGGCGGATGACCTCATCACCCCCATTTTTGACTACCTCTACCGCGCAACGCATGCGCTTTCGGGATTTGACGTCATCCACTGCGGCGAAAACAGCATTTTTGATTATCCCGAATTTCAAAGTGTGGAGCGCACCAAAGGCTTTTTTGAATTGCTGCGGCATATGGATAAAGACATCATCCAAAGCGCGCTTTCTGAATCCAGCGGTACAGTCAGCATTTTAATGGGGGACGACAACCCGCGCTTAAAAGAGCTGGGACTGAGCGTTGTGCTTTCCAAATACAGCATAGACGGCAAGGGAAACGGCGGTATTGCCATCATTGGCCCGGCGCGGATGGACTATCCCAGAGTGGTGGCCATGCTGGACTTTTTGTCCGATAATCTGCACAAATACTTAAACGATAGCGAGGAATGACAATCATGAGCAAAAAAAAGCAGGCGGATACGCCGGAAAAGGAAACCGCTGCGGCGGATACCACGCCTGAAACGGCATCCGCTGCGGATGTACAAACAGAGGAGGCGCCCGATGCGGCAAATCCAGACCTTTTGCAGACGCTTGAAGAGAAGGAAACAGAATTAAAAGAACAGGCGGATAAATATTTGCGGCTTTTGGCGGAATACGACAACTTCAAAAAACGCACTGCGCGCGAAAAAGAGTCCATCTACATTGATGCGGCGGGCGACGCCATTTTGGCGCTGCTGCCAGTGCTTGACAACCTTGAGCGCGCACTGGATACAAAGGATGAAAAAGAAAGCCCGCTTTACAAGGGATTAGAACTGGTGTATAAGCAGGCAAAGGAAACCTTTTTGAAGCTGGGCGTCAAAGAGACTCCGGCGGTGGGTGAAGAATTCAACCCTGAGCTGCACAATGCGGTGATGCATATAGAAGATGATACCGTCACCGAAAACACCATTGTGGAGCAGTTTCAGAAGGGATATACGTATCAGGGCAAAGTGCTGCGGTACAGCATGGTAAAAGTGGCAAACTAATCTTTAAGGAGGATAAAACATATGGGCAAAATTATTGGAATCGACTTAGGAACAACCAATTCGTGCGTCGCCGTCATGGAAGGCGGGGAGGCAGTGGTCATACCCAACGCAGAAGGCGCGCGCACCACGCCGTCGGTGGTGGCATTCACCAAAACCGGCGAACGTCTGGTAGGCCAGGTGGCAAAGCGCCAGGCTATTACAAACCCCGACCACACGGTCATCTCCATCAAGCGCGACATGGGCACGGACCGCAAGGTGAACATTGACGGCAAACAGTATACCCCCCAGGAAATTTCAGCGATGATTCTGCAAAAGCTCAAAGCTGATGCAGAAGCGTATTTGGGTGAGACGGTCACACAGGCGGTCATCACTGTGCCGGCTTACTTTTCAGATGCACAGCGCCAGGCCACGAAGGACGCGGGCAAAATTGCCGGCTTAGAGGTGCAGCGCATCATCAACGAGCCTACCGCGGCTGCATTGGCCTACGGCATGGATAAAGACGCCGAGCAGAAAATTATGGTGTACGACTTGGGCGGCGGCACGTTTGACGTGTCCATTCTGGAAATCGGCGACGGCGTGTTTGAAGTGCTTGCCACCAGCGGCAACAACCGCTTGGGCGGCGACGACTTTGACAATAAAATTATCGACTATCTTGCAGAGGAGTTCAAGCGTGAAAACGGCATTGACCTCCGCAACGATAAAATGGCGCTACAGCGGCTCAAAGAGGCGGCGGAAAAGGCCAAAATCGAGCTTTCAGGCGTCACCACGTCCAACATCAACCTGCCCTTTATCACGGCGGATGAATCCGGACCCAAGCACCTTGACATCACGCTTTCGCGCAGCAAGTTTGACGAATTGACCGCCGATTTGGTGGAAAAGACCATGGAACCCACCCGGCGCGCGCTGTCCGACGCGGGGCTGTCCCCGTCCGACATCAACAAAGTGCTGCTGGTGGGCGGTTCTTCGCGGATCCCGGCGGTGCAGGATGCGGTCAAACGCCTCATCGGGAAAGACCCGCACAAGGGCATCAACCCGGACGAGTGCGTGGCCATGGGCGCAGCGATCCAGGGCGGTGTGCTCTCGGGCGAAGTAAAAGACTTGCTGCTCTTAGACGTTACACCCCTCTCTTTGGGAATTGAAACCATGGGCGGCGTGTTCACCAAAATTATTGAGCGCAACACCACCATCCCCAAAAAACAGAGCCAGATTTTCTCCACCGCGGCAGACAACCAAACCAGCGTGGAAATCCACGTGCTGCAGGGTGAACGGGAAATGGCAGCCTACAATAAAACGCTGGGCAAATTCTCACTCACAGGCATTGCGCCGGCCCCGCGCGGCGTGCCGCAAATCGAGGTCACATTTGACATTGACGCAAACGGCATTGTGCATGTGTCCGCCAAAGATATGGCAACCGGCAACGAACAGCAAATCACCATCACTGCAAGCTCCAACCTTTCGGAGGAGGACATTGAAAAGGCGGTGAAGGAAGCGGAGAAATTTGCCGCGGACGACAAGAAGAAAAAAGAGGAAGTGGACGCGCGCAACAACGCTGACACGCTGGTGTATCAGTGTGAAAAGGCCATTTCCGACCTGGGCGATAAAATTGACGCGGCGGACAAAGCCGACGTACAGGAAAAAATAGAAGCGGTGAAAAAAGCGCTTGCCGGAAGTGACATTGAGGCCATCAAAGCCGCCACCGACGCGCTGCAAAAGAAATTCTACGACGTTTCGTCCAAGGCCTATCAGCAGGCCAACCCGCAAGGCGGTCCGCAGGATGCGGGCGCACAGGGCGGCCAGCAGGGCGGCAGCTATGAGGGCGATTACACAGTTGTTGACGACGAGGACAAAAAGGACGAGAAATAAGAACCCATTAAAAAACAGCAAGGGCATTTTGGCCCTTGCTTGTTTGCGCAAATGTGGGGCGCCGACACTATCAATAGAAGCGGAGTAAACATGTATGGCGGAAAAACGAGATTATTATGAGGTCCTGGGCGTGCCGCGCGGCGCGTCGGACGATGAAATTAAAAAAGCATACCGCAAGCTTGCCAAAAAATACCACCCGGATGTCAACCAGGGCAACCCCGATGCCGAGGCCAAGTTTAAAGAGGTCAACGAGGCCTATGAGGTGCTGGGCGATTCGGGCAAGCGTGCGAAATACGACCAGTTTGGCCATGCGGCGTTTGAGCAGGGCGGCGCAGGCGCGGGCGGATTTGGCGGGTTTGGCGGCGGATTTGGCGATATCGATTTGAACGATTTGTTCGGCTCCTTTTTCGGCGGCGGGTTTGGCGGCCGCGGGCGCAATAAAAATGCGCCCAGAAAGGGTGCGGATGTGTCGGAATCGGTGGTGCTCACCTTTGAAGAAGCGGCGTTTGGCACCAAAAAGCAGATCAAGATCTACCGTGTGGAAGACTGTGACGCGTGCGGCGGCAAAGGCACCAAGGACGCCTCTGGCAAGAAGCAGTGCCCGGCCTGCGGCGGCACCGGCGAGGTGCGCAATGTCACCAACACCATCATGGGGCAGATGGTCAACGTCACCACCTGCCGCAACTGCGGCGGCACGGGCACCATTATCACAAACCCATGCTCCAAATGCCGCGGCCGCGGCAAGGTGAAGCGCCCGCGCACAGTGGAGGTGAAAATCCCCGCCGGTATTGACAATGGCGAAACCATTGCACTGCGGGGGTTGGGTGACCACGGCGTAAACGGCGGGCCCAAAGGCGACCTTTTGGTGACGGTGTCCATCAAGCGGCACGCCATCTTTGAGCGCCGGGGCACCGATGTGTATTGTACTGTGCCCATCACGTTTGTGCAGGCCGCGCTGGGCGGTACTATTTTGGTGCCCACGCTGGACGGCAAGGTGGAGCACCAAATCCCCGAGGGCACGCAAACCGGCACCAGCTTCAAGCTGCGCGGCAAGGGCATTCCCAACATCCGCACCGGCGTGCGGGGCGATGAAATTTTAAAAGTAGAGGTGGAAGTGCCCCAGCACATGACAAGCGAGCAAAAGCAGGCGCTCAAAAAGTTTGGCGAACTCACCAACGATGCCAATTACAAGTCACAAAAGGGCTTTTTTGAAAAAATGAAGGATTCTTTGGGCCTTTGATACGGCGAATAATTAATAACCCTCGTCCACACCGGACGGGGGTTATTTTTTATATAAATTTAAATCACGCCCTGCAGCACCAGCACCAGCAATACGATGGATGCAAGAATGAGCAGGGATACCAAAATCACACCCACGCTGACGCGCCCCTGGGCGGGTACGCCGTCGCGCTTTGGCAGCAGGTTGGCCCGCCGGAGGCCGTTGACCAGCGGCTTGTAGAGCAGCATGGTGATGGCGGCGTTTAATGTGCTCTTTATGAGGTTAAACGGCAAAAATCCCGGCAGCAGCATGGCCGCCACAGCCTCGCGCGGATAGTTTAAATACAGCGGCGTGATAAAATAGTTCCACAAAAGCATCACCAGCGTCATGAGCACCACGCCCGCCAAAAGCCCCAAAACCGCGCCCTTTTGTGTGCGGTTTTTTTTGTATATTGCAGCGGCCGTGCACGCAAATGCGCAAGTGGAAAGCACGTTCATCAAAAGCCCAATGGGCCCTGTGTCGCTCACGGTGAGCATTTCCACCACCGAAACCACCAGAGAGATGAAAAACGCCGCCATAGGCCCAAACAGGAACCCACCGATGGTGATAACCACGTCTTTGGGGTCGTATTTTAAAAAACCCACTGCGGGAACAAGCGGGATGCGCCCCACCATCATCACAAGATAGGAGAGCGCACACAGCGCCGCCAAGGTTGTGAGTGTTTTCGTTTTGTTTTGCATAAAAATTACCCCCTTAAATTTTATTTGCAAATAAAAACGGCTGAAAAACAAAGGTTCTTCAGCCGCATTTTGCGAAAATCCCCGGCCTTTTCCCGCGTGGGAAAAAGCCCTGCCTTTTCTCATCCAGACTGTACTGTCGGTTTTGGAATTGCACCAAATCCTGCGCAAATTTTGCGCTCGCGGACTGTCACCGCCGGTCGGGAATTGCACCCTGCCCCAAAGACACCTGTTATGAAATTTTGAAAAAATTGATTACCGCTGCACCCGGCCTGAGCCGTCGCCGCCCATGAGCGCCTTTACCTCAGAAACGGTCACTTCGTTAAAATCGTGCTCAATGGTGTGCTTGAGCGCCGAAGCGGCCACTGCAAATTCAATGGCATCCTGATTGGAATACCCTTCTGACAGCGCATAAATCAGCCCGCCGCCAAACGAATCGCCGCCGCCCACCCGGTCCACAATGTGAATCAGGTAGTTTTTAGAGAAGAAATATTCGCCATCTTTGTAGAGCATGGCGGCCCAGTTGTTGTCGTTTGCCGAAATGCTGCCCCGCAGCGTGATGGCCACGGTGGGAATGGAAAACCGCTCAGAAAGGGTTTTTGCCACTTCTTTGTAGCCCTCGTGCGACAGCTTGCCGCCGGTGATATTGGTGTTTTTGGCTTTTATGCCAAACACTTTTTCACAATCCTCCTCATTGGCAATGGCCACGTCCACATAGGGCATCAACTCGCCCATCACCTGGCCAGCCTTTTCGCTGGTCCACAGGTTTTTGCGGAAGTTTAAGTCACAGCTTACCGTCACACCCTTTGCCTTGGCGGTTTTCACCGCATCGAAACAGATGGCTGCCGCGTTGTCGCTCAGCGCCGGCGTGATGCCGGTAAAGTGAAACCACGCTGCGCCGTCTAAAATGGCGTTCCAGTCAAAGTCGCCCGGCTCTGCCATGGAAATGGACGAATATTTGCGGTCGTAAATGACCTTAGAAGCCCGCTGTGCCGCGCCCTTTTCCACAAAATACAGACCCAGACGCTCGCCGCCAAACACCACGTCTGACACGTCCACATCGTGCGCTTTTAGGCTGCGCAATGCAGATTTGGAAAGGTCATTGTCCGGAAGCTTTGTGACAAACGCCGCGTCCTTGCCGTAGTTTGCCAGCGAAACTGCCACG
This sequence comes from Oscillospiraceae bacterium, assembly GCA_021629085.1. Classification (GTDB taxonomy): domain Bacteria; phylum Bacillota; class Clostridia; order UMGS1810; family UMGS1810; genus JAJXRJ01. The sequence goes on from JAJXRJ010000006.1 coordinate 51,925, forward strand.
TTGGCCTCGCCGCCGCCAAAGGAAAGTTCCATGGCCTCCGACTGCACAAACCGCTGATACCCCATGGGGTTTAACCGCCCCATGATTTCTCCGAAGCAAACAAATTTCATATGTATATTCTGTCCTTTCTAAATAAGTTATACAAAGAGGGAAAATCCCGGCATCCGCATTAAATAGAGGATGCTGCCTAAAATAAGCCCCAGTGATACAAGTGCAAACAGCAGCAAAATAACTGCCAAAACCGGACGCTTGGGCTGCTTTTCACTGCGTTTTAAGGTGTGGTATAAAAAGCTGCCCACCCAGTAAACTGCCGTGGCCGCCACCGCAATCCACACAGCCAGGTTAGCCGGCGGGAAGTTGACGCCGTGCAGGTAGTAAAAGCACACTGAAAACACAAAGGAAAGCATGGCGTATTCTGCCAGATAGTAATTTTTTTTGAGCGCCATGAAAGAAAACACCACGCCCAAAACCCAGCTCACAATGGAAAGCGTCATCATGGCGTTATAGGCAAACAAAATGCCGGACACGTTTTTGTTAAACGTGTTGTAAACAAAAAACAGAAGGGAGAACAGCGCCAGCGAAATGACGGTTGCCACCAGGCACGCATTGGTATGATACTGCTTTGCCGCCTTGTTTGTTTGACTGCTCATAAAATCTTATCTCCTTTTTTGGATGAGGTTACCGGCTCCCAGCCGCCCAGTTCATATAACAGCACGGACAACACTGCCGCGCCCGCCGTTTCGGTGCGCAAAATGCGCGGGCCGAGCGACACCAGAGACCATCCGTGGTTTTTCGCAAATTCCGCTTCTTTTGGATCAAACCCGCCTTCCGGGCCAATAAAAACTGCCGCGGTTTTAGGCGTTTTTTGAAGCAGCACAGGTTTTAGCGAATGTGCGCGGTCCTCTTCATAGGGGAATAGCTTTAAATCACAGCCTTCCGCGTCTAAAACCGCCTGTTCAAACGGCAAAATCCCGCTCACTTCGGGCAAAATGCCCCGGCCGCACTGCTTGGCCGCCTCGTGTGCAATTTTTTGCCAGCGCATGCACTTTTTTTGCCCGTCTTTGGGCCTTGCCACCACCCGGCGGGTGTCCACCGGCACAATGCGGCAAACGCCCAGCTCCACACAGCGCTTCACAATGCCGTCCATCTTGTCCGACTTGGGCAGCCCCTGATAGAGCGTTACTGCTGTTTCCGGCTCTGCGTCCGCGCGGCGTACTTCTTTTACCGAAAGCAAAACTGCACTGCGGCCTGCCGATACAATTTCGCACACATAGTCGTTTTGCGCCCCGTCGCACACGGTCACACAGTCGCCGGCACAAAGCCGCAGAACCGATGTGATGTGCACGGCATCCGGCCCGGTAATTTCCACACGGCCGTTTAAAAATGCCGCAGGGTCTGCAAAAAACCGATGCAAAAAAGCCACCTCCGTTTGGTTTCAAACCGCATGAGCCTATTATAGCACAAAAAGGCACGGCAAATCAAGGGATTTTTCATTTTTTTCCACAGCACAAAAAAAGCGGGCATCCCCAAAAAGGGGACTGCCCGCACATGCGGCAGACAAAAAGGGATTTAAAGGGCGGAATTGGAAAAGAAGATGATATCTATTGCTTTTCCATTGTATGATTTGACCAGGGCATAGGTGTCGTCATCAATCCAAAATTCCGGCGAAAATCGGAAATTCCGTTCGGTTCCAGTAAACTGATAGACATTGGCGCCTGCAAATGAAAAGGTCTGCAAATTACTTGTACTGGGGGTTTTAGACACCTCTGAGAATACTTCCAGCGCAAATGTCTTTGCTGTGCTTTCCTGCACTTTCCCAAAATAATACGCGTCTTCCCGCGCTGTTTCGGCGTGCCGGCCTGCAAAGTCTGGGTCAAAGGAAAACCATGGCTGGCCGGATGAGAAGGCCATAATACCTACAGGAAGATACTGTTTCACGAAATCTTCGCTGGTAATCGCCATAAACACCGAACCTGCATCAAAAAAAGTAGAAAGGCCATCTGGCTGGGAGTCTTTGGAAACGATCAGCTGTTGCTGCGGTTCGCAGTTTTTTAACGTCTCCAGGAGATAGATTTCATCATTAGATTCACCAAGTGCCATTGTCCGGCCGTTTACGACGTACAGCGGTGCGTCAAATGGAATGTCTGAGATGCCTTCTGCCCGGAACGCAGCAATGCGGCCATAGATGTCGATATAAAATATGCCGGTGGCAGTGAGGTAAATCTCATTTTTCCCCAATAGGAGCCGCTCATTATAAAATGGATATTTTTGTCCCCCAATGGTAACAACTGTCGAGTTTTCAGTGTCATCGTACACCTCGACCTCGCCTGTAATCGTTGCATCTTTGCGCACAATTGCGCGCCAGATTTTTCCGCCCGGCGTGCCGACAGCACACAGCAAATCATCTGATTTAAGCGCAGACGGCGAAAGGATATTCCGGTCTTCGTCAACAAAAATTGCGTCCGCCTGCGGAAGGGGAAGTGAAAGCGCTCCCTCTGCCGACTGCAGTGTTATCAAATCGGCGTCTGCCGAAGAGACCAGGTAGTTTTTGGAATCCTCCGCCAAAATCAGTTCGTATTGGCCGTCGCCTTCTGCGTCTACACAGGTGAAATACGAAAACAGGATGTTTATATCATCCAGGCTGGGAACTGGTTGATAGTCATATAAAATGGTATGGTCCAAAGCGATAGGGATCGTAGTAGGCTGGGAATCGTCTGCCGCAAAGTATTGCAGCTCGGTAAGCGGATTTTGGTATGGCTCTAAAGCAATCCCTTGAAATTTCGCCACAGCGCAGGTGGGGAGAAAATACAAAAGCTGGTTTTGTTCCTGAAGATAAAATTTCCCGCTTTGCCCCAAAAGGTCGGAATAGTCGCGCTGGGGCTGTATAATCTGTTGCACGTCTTGGCCGCCTGCCGTGTCAAACGCGACAGTCAATTCACGAACGTTGCTGGGGGCATGGCCGTTTAGGCCGACAAATTGATTGGCCACAAGCGTTCCGGTTTTTACCGCCACACCGTAGCGGTCAAAAAGGCTTGGAATTTCCACTGCTGCGCCTGGCGCAATTTGCAGCTTCGGCATGAGCGGTACCAGCGAGCTTGCCTCAAAAAGATAAATTTGTGTCACAACCGGCTCGTCCGTCTGTGGGACATTCAGCGACATGGGAAGTGTCTCAGAGCCTTGTATTGTAAATGTTTTTGCATCCGCCGCTAAAAGTGCGCCGCTTTCTTTGCCTTTTGCTGCAAGCACCACCGTGTAGTCACCGCTGCAAAAGGCGGCAGTTTCTACCAGAAGGTCTGTTGTTGCACCGGAGGCGACAATGTTTCCGGGAACTTTTGGAAAGACCCCTTCAATCACTGCGGCGGGCAAGTTTTTCTGCGGCTGTGATGAAATCGCCAGGGTGGGAACTGCGGGGAGCAGCAGGAAAATGGCCAACAGCCACGCAACTTGTTTCCGCAAGGTTCGCATCATAAAAAAGCACCCTTTCTTTTGGAAATTTTCTAAAAAAATTCCATTTTTCTTTATTGTATACGAATGAAAGTGAATTGTAAATAGACAATACGGAATATTTATGCGAATAAAGCTACATATTATTAAATAAAATTCAAAAAGTGCTTGCAATTTAAAAAAAAAAGAGTATAATGGAACAAGAACCGGTGTATAGATGCGCTATAGAAAGGATGAACGAAAATGGCAATACGAGCAGGCGTTTTAGGCGCCACCGGCTATGCCGGCATAGAAACCGTGCGGATTCTCTCCACCCATCCGGAGGTGGAGCTCACCACTGTGGTTTCCAAAAGTTTTGCGGGAAAGCCTATAAGCGAGGTGTATCCCAGCCTAAGCCGTGTGGTGGATTTGGTGTGCGAGGAAATAGACGTGGAGAAAATTGCAAAAACTTGTGACGTGGTGTTTACCGCACTGCCCCACGGCGCGTCCAAGGAAATCATTCCAAAGCTGTATGACGCAGGGCTTTGTGTGATTGATTTAAGCGGCGATTTCCGCTATAACGACCCCGCGGTGTATGAGCAGTGGTATGGTGCGCCCCACAGCGCGCCCGAGCTTATGCAAAAGGCGGTGTACGGCCTTTGCGAGCTGCACAGGGATGACATTGCAAACACCCGCATTGTGGGCAACCCCGGGTGTTACACAACCTGTTCCATTTTGGCGCTGGCGCCGCTTTTAAGCTATGGCGCGGCCGACCACAAAAACATCATTATCGACGCAAAATCCGGCGTGACGGGCGCGGGACGCACCACGGTTTTGGACTACAGCTTTTGCGAGTGCACGGAAAATATGCGGGCGTATAAAATCGCCACCCACCGGCACACGTCAGAAATTGAGCAGGAGCTGTCCCTTTTGGCAAATGACGACATTTTGGTGTCGTTTACGCCGCATTTGGTGCCCTTAAAGCGCGGCATTTTGGCCACCTGCTATGCAAACCTTTCGGGCACATACACCGAAGAGGATTTATTGAAGATGTACCATGAATTTTACAAGGGCGAATATTTCGTGCGCGTGCTGCCACTGGGCAGCCTGCCTGAAACCAATCACGTGGCGGGCAGCAATTTTATCGATATCGGCTTAAAACTGGACAAGCGCTTAAACCGTGTGGTGGTGGTGAGCGCCATTGACAATCTCATCAAAGGCGCGGCGGGCCAGGCCGTGCAAAATATGAATATCCTGTTTGGCTTGGACGAAACGGCAGGACTTGCAAATGGAGGGTTTTATTTATAATGGATGCATATATGCAGCAGCTCATTCAAAAGGCGGGTATTTTAGTAGATGCGCTGCCCTACATACAGCGGCTCAACAAAAAGACAGTGGTCATCAAATACGGCGGCAACGCCATGATCAACGAAGACCTCAAAAAGAGTGTGACAGAGGATATCACGCTTCTAAAATTTGTGGGCATCAACCCCGTGATTGTGCATGGCGGCGGGCCGGACATCTCAGAGGCGCTTAAGGCCTACGGCATCAAAAGCGAGTTTGTAAACGGCCTGCGGGTGACCGATGAGAGCACCATGCGGGTGGCGCAGATGGTTTTGGTGGGCAAAACCAACAAAGAAATTGTGTCGCTTTTAAACGCCAAGGGCGGCAAGGCCATTGGGCTGTGCGGCTTAGACGGGCGGCTCATCCAATGCAAAAAGCTTGAAATGCCGGGCGCGGATTTGGGGTTTGTGGGCGAGATTGTGAAGGTGGATGCCAAGGTGATTAACCTTCTTACCGCCGACGAATACATCCCGGTCATTGCACCTGTGGGCGTGGACGAATTTGGGCAGAGCTACAACATCAACGCCGACACGGTTGCCGCCGAGGTGGCAAAGGCGCTTAAGGCGGAAAAGCTGATGTATTTAACCGATGTGGAAGGCGTGAAGGACGTGGACGGCAACGTCATTTTTGCCATGAAAGCGGACGATGTGGAGAAAAACATTGAAAACGGCGTCATATCAGGCGGCATGATCCCCAAGGTGCGCAGCTGCAAAGAGGCGGTGGAGCACGGGGTCAAACGGGTGCACATCATAGACGGGCGCATCCTGCACGCCATTTTGCTTGAAATTTTCACCAAAAGCGGCATTGGCACTATGATTGCGGGCGATGTGATCAAAGATTGAGGAGGCGGTTTTGTGGAGCACAAACGACCGGGCGATTCCAACCATATCACACGGGCGTATTTTGATTCCCTGCTGCTTGAATTCCGGCAGTTTGGCGCAGGCGTGCCAAACACCGCGCTGACCCTTTTTGGAGAGGAATTTTCCACGCCGGTCATGATGGCGGCGCTTTCGCATCTTGACAAGTGCCGTGAAAACGGCATGGTGGAAATGGCAAAGGGCGCGCAGGCCGCAGGCGCAGTGATGTGGGCCGGCATGGGGGATGATGCGGAGCTTGCGGCGGTTTGTAGAACAGGCGCAAAGACCGTGAAAATTATAAAACCCTATGCGGACAATGATTTGATTTTTAGAAAAATTGAGCATGCAAAGCAGTGCGGTGTGCTGGCGGTGGGGATGGATATTGACCATGCATTTAACAAGGCCGGGCAGCCCGACACAGTGCTGGGCTTTTCTATGTCGCCAAAAAGTGCGGCCGAAATACGCGCATTTATTGATGCGGCGGACGACGTACCCTTTGTGATAAAAGGGGTTTTGAGTGTGCGCGATGCCGTGCTGTGCGCCGAGGCAGGCGCAGGGGGCATTGTGGTGTCCCACCACCATGGCATATTGGACTACGCCGTGCCGCCCTTACTGGTGCTGCCGGACATTGCAAAGGCCCTTGCGGGCAGCGGCGTGGCGATTTTTGTGGACTGCGGCGTGGAAAGCGGGATCGATGTGATGAAAGCGCTGGCGCTGGGGGCCACGGCGGTTTCGGTGGGCCGGGCTGTGATGGAGCCGCTAAAAGCGGCGGGCGCAGCCGGCGTGAAAGAGATGGTAACCCGCATGACGGATGAGCTCCGGGGGGCGATGGCACGTACGGCGTCATCCGATTTGGCACATATTGACCCCACTGTCATTTGGAAAAGATAAAAAAAGCGGCATTCGTGCAAAGGATATGTGCACGGTGCCGCTTTTTTATCTTGGGAAAACCGGCTTGGAATCCGTTTTCCAAGCCGGGGATATTTTATTCCTTTTCTGAGTCCTTGATGATCTTATATTCCAGCGAATCCACCAGCGCAATCCAGCTGGCCTTTAAAATGTCGCTTGATACCCCCACTGTGGTCCAGCGGTCCGCGCCGTCTGTGGATTCGATGAGCACGCGCACAGTGGACGCAGTGGCGTCCTGGTCAATCACGCGCACTTTGTAGTCTAAAAGCTTTACATCCGCAATCTGTGGATAAAACACTTCCATGGCCTTTCTGAGCGCCTTGTCCAGCGCGTTCACCGGGCCGTTTCCCTCTTCGGCGGTAATTTCGTCCCGCCCGTCCACCCGGATGCTGATGAGCGCAGTGGTTAAGTTGTCCTTGCCCACACTCTCCTGCTCGCTTAAAATGCGGAACCGGTTTAGGGCAAACACGGGGTTGTATTTTCCGATAATTTTCCGGATGACAAGCTCCACGCTGCCCTCCGCCCCCTCAAACTGATAGCCGCGCCGTTCCAGCTCTTTCAGGCGCTTGGTGATGGCCGCAATGTCCGGGCTGTCTTTTTGAATATCAAGGTCGGGGAACAGCGCCTGCACTTTGTTAAACACCGCCGCCTTGCCGCTCACCTCGGAAACCAGAAGCTGCCGGCGGTTGCCCACTGCTTCCGGAGCGACGTGTTCAAATGAACGGGGCATTTTGCACACCGCGTCAATGTGCATGCCGCCCTTGTGTGCAAAGGCGTTTTTGCCCACATAGGGCGCGCCGTCCGGCAGAGCGAGGTTGGCCGTGTCCGCAATATACCGGCTTGCCGCCGTAAGCTTTTTTAGCCGCGGGCCAATCACGTCCATCCCCATCCGGGTTTGCAGGTTGCCAATTACCGTGGCAAGGTTGGCGTTGCCGCACCGTTCGCCGCACCCGGTAAAGGTGCCCTGCACCTGTGTTGCGCCCGCGCGCACTGCCATTACGCTGTTTGCCACCGCCATGCCGCAGTCGTCGTGGCAGTGGATGCCCACCATTTTGCCGTATTTTTGCACCACAAACGAGACTGCGTCAAACACCTCGTCTGGCAGCGCCGCGCCGTTGGTGTCGCACAGCACAATGGCATCCGCGCCCGCCCAATAGGCAGCCTCCAGCGATTTTAACGCGTATTCGCGGTTTTTCTGATACCCGTCAAAAAAATGCTCCGCATCAAAGATGACGGTTTTTTGGTGCTCCTTTAAATAGCAGATGGTATCGTAAATCATGTTGAGGTTTTCATAGAGCGGGGCCTGCAAAATGTGCTCTACGTGAAAGTCCCACGCCTTGCCAAACACGCTTACCACGTCGGTTTGCGCGCGCAAAAGATTTTTTACGCCTGCATCGCGCGAAACCGCGCCGCCCGCCCGCCGGGTGCTGCCAAAGGCCACCAGCTTGGCATTTTTTAACGAGAGCGACGCTGCCCGCTCAAAAAAATCGAGGTCTTTGGGGTTGGACGCAGGGTTTCCCGCTTCAATATAGGCCACGCCCACGTCGTCTAACGCCTTGGCAATCTTTAATTTGTCCTCCACCGAAAGGCTGATGCCCCCGGTCTGAACGCCCTCGCGCAGCGTACAGTCAAACAGTGAAATGTTCATGTTTGCGCCCCCTTTTTGAAATTATGCGTCCGCGGCAAGCTTGTTCACCGCGTCGAGATATGCGTGAATGCTCGCCTCGATAATGTCGGTGCTAAGGCCCTTGCCCTTCACAATTTTCCCGTCAAATTTTAACTGCACCCGCGCTTCGCCCAGCGCGTCCACGCCCTGGGTGATGGAGCGGATGGAGTAGTCGTCTAACACAGCGCCAATGCCGGTGAGCTTGTTGATGGCGCGAAACGCCGCATCCACCGGGCCGTCGCCAATGGCGACATCCTCAATTTCGCGGCCGTTTTCCAAAAGCCGCAAAATGGCGGTACTGGTGATGGTGTTTCCCACATTTATCACAAACCGCTTGAGCTTGTAGGTTTCTTCTACGGCGGAGAGCTTGTTTTGCACCAATGCCTCTAAGTCGCGCTCGGTGATATCTTTTTTCTTGTCGCACAGCGCTTTAAATTTTAAAAACAGCTCGTCTTCTTCCGCTTCTGACACCTCGTGCCCGTTTTCCAACAGCCAGCTTTTAAACGCGTGCCGGCCCGAGTGCTTGCCCAGCACAATGCCGCTCTCCTTATAGCCCACGTCCTCCGGGCGGATAATCTCATAGGTTTCGCGCTTGGCCATCACGCCGTGCTGGTGAATGCCCGCCTCGTGCAGAAATGCGTTTTTGCCCACAATGGCTTTGTTTGCCTGCACAAATGAGCCGGTCACCGCGCTCACCAGCCTTGAGGCCGGGATGATTTGCTTGGTGTTGATATTGGTGTCCGCGCCGTATAGATCCCCGCGCACCCGCAGCGCCATGACAATTTCTTCCATAGAGGCGTTGCCCGCCCGCTCGCCAATGCCGTTTATGGTGCACTCCACCTGGTCTGCACCTGCCTTGATGGCCGCAAGCGAAGCGGCGGTGGCAAGCCCCAGATCGTTGTGGCAGTGCACCGAAAGCACTGCCTGGGAGATGTTTGGCACCCGGCGTTTGACCTCTGATACCAGCGCGCCGAATTCTTCGGGCAGCATATAGCCCACGGTGTCGGGGATGTTGATGGTGGTTGCGCCCGCAGAAATGGCGCGCGTGAGCACCCGGCTTAAAAAGTCTATGTCGCTGCGCGATGCGTCCTCTGCCGAAAACTCCACATCGGACACAAATTGCCTGGCGTATGCAACCATCTGTGCCGCCAGCCGCTCCACCTCGTCCGGCGTCATGCGCAGCTTGTATTCCATGTGCAGCGGCGAGGTGGCCAAAAACAGGTGGATCCGCGGTTTTTGCGCGTGCTTTACCGCCTCGTAGGCCAAATCGATGTCCTGTTTGGAACAGCGCGAAAGGCTTGCCACAGTGGAGGTTTTTAAAATTTTGGAAATTTCCTGCACTGCACAAAAATCGCCTTTGGACGACGCGGCAAAGCCGGCCTCAATCACGTCAACGCCCAGTTTTTCCAGCTGCCGCGCCACCTGCAGCTTTTCTTTTAAGCTCATTGTGCAGCCCGGCGACTGTTCGCCGTCGCGCAGCGTGGTATCAAAAATTCGAATGGTTCGCATAAAAAAGTCCCCCTTATGGTTTGAGCGGCCAGCCCGGCTTGCCGGATAAAATGGATGAGAGAAGATGATAGAGCGCATTTGCCGCATCGTCTTTTGCGCCGGTATTTACAAGGATGTGGTCGGCGCTTTCGCGGTAGCGGGCGATGCGTTCTTCATAGAGGGCAAACACCCGCTCGTCCCCCCCTTTTAAAAGCGGCCGGTTTTTGAGCTCGGAATTTTTCAGAATCTGTGCAGGCGGCGTGTCGATAAACACCACTGTGCCGGATTTTTTCATGAGTTCCACATTTTTCGGCCGCAATATGATTCCCCCGCCGGTGGATACCAAAAGCCGGTCCTTGTGGGACAAGTCGATCAGCGCCTGGGTTTCCAGATCGCGGAAATACGCCTCGCCGCGGGTTTTAAAGATGTCTGGCACCGTGCGCCGCTGCTTTTCGGTGATATAGTGGTCGGTGTCGATAAATTCTAAGCCCAGCCGTTCAGACAGCATCACGCCCAGCGTGGTTTTGCCGCTGCCCGGCATGCCGGTAAGGTAAACGTTATGCATGCCTGCCTCCGCCCAAACGGTCTATCAGCGCGTCAATGGCCATGCGGTAGCCAAATGCGCCAAAGCCCGCAATCTGCCCAATGCACGCGGGCGCGACCACCGATGTCCGCCGAAATTCCTCCCTTGCGTGGACATTGGACAAATGAATCTCCACACACGGGAGGGGCACTGATTTGACCGCGTCAAAAATGGCGTAGCTGTAGTGCGTGTATGCGCCCGGGTTTAGCAGGATGCCGTCAAAGTGTTCAAAATAGGCGCGGTGGATGGCGTCTACAATGCCGCCCTCGTGATTGGTTTGCACAAATTCCACCTCTGCGCCCTGTTTTTCTGCGTAAGCCGCAATGCCTGCTGTAAGTGTGTCATAGGAGTCCTTCCCATACACGCCCGGCTCGCGCACACCCAGCAAATTTAAATTCGGCCCGTGAATGACCATCAGTTTCATTGCTCGTTCACCTCGTGATAAATTTTTTCAATGGCTTGCCTGTCGGTTTCGGTCTTGTTCCAAATGGCCTGGGAGCGGATGCCCTGCGCCACCAGCATATAAAGCCCGTTTACCGCTGTGAGCCCCTGCAGGGCCGCCTGCTTTAACAAAAGCGTCTGCCTGGGGTTGTAGATGAGGTCCATCACCTGCAAAAAGTGCAGCTCGCCCGCTATCGGGCAGGCGTTTTGGTTTGGATACATGCCGCACGGCGTGGCGTTGATTAAAAGGTCGCCCGAAAGATATGCGTCATAGCGTTTGGCAGCACATCCCAAATGCTCGGTTTTTTCGCGTGAGACAAATAAAATGTCTGCCGCGCCCAAATGCCGGCACACCGCCCACACCGCGCGGGACGCCCCGCCTGTGCCCAAAATGACCACCCGCTTTCCCAAAACCGAAATGCCAAACCGTTCAAAGGTTGCCAAAAGCCCGTAAAAATCGGTGTTGTACCCAATGCGCCTGCCGTTTTCAAACGCAATGGTGTTCACTGCGCCAATCTCTTTTGCCTCAGGCGCGATTTCGTGCAGGTGCTCCATCACCGAAAGCTTATAGGGGATGGTGACGTTTATCCCATCGTATCCCGCGTTTAAAATCGCCTCAAATTCGCGGTCAAAGCTGCCGCGCGCAATCGCTAGAAGCTCGTAGCGCGCGTCCATTTCCGCAATGTCAAAATAGCGGTTGTGGATGGGCGCGGACAGCGAATGGCCCAGCTTTTCGCCAATGAGCGCAAACCGTTTCATTTTTCCGCCCCCTTGTAGCAGCCCAAAAATTTTAAACGGTTGACGTGTGCGCGAAGCTCTAAAAGCGCGTCCTTTCCCGGGCCGTCTGTCCACACATTCCCGGCAAAGTCGATGAAAAACAGGTAGGAAAACGGCATTTGCTTGTCAGGGCGGGATTCAATTTTTAGGAGGTTTACATGGTGCTTGGCAAAAATTTCGAGGATCCGGAACAGTTCTCCCGCCTTGTGGTCAATGGAAACCACCACGCTGGTTTTGTCCGCTGTATCCGAAATTTCCTCCGCCTTTCCCATTACAATAAATTTGGTAATGTTTGTGAGGTTGGAATTGATGTTTGCCGCAAGCACTGTGAGCCCATACGCGGCTGCCGCGCCCATTCCCGCCACCGCCGCAATGTCCCTTTTGCCGCTCTCTGCCACAAATTTTGCGCTCATGGCGGTGTTGTGATAGGGGATTTTTTGCGCATGCAGGGTGTTTAGAAATTCACGGCACTGCATAAGCGCCTGCGGGTGGGAGTACACCTTTGTGATATCCGAAATCTTGGCGCCTTCTGCCGCAAGCAAATGCTGGTGCACGGGAAGAAAGAGCTCCCCCACAATGTAGAGGTCGTATTTTAACACCAGGTCGTATACGTCGGTCACCGGGCCGGTAGTGGAATTTTCAAATGGGATTACCGCATAGTCCGCCTGCCCGTTTAGCACCGCGCGAAACACCTCTTCCATGGTGTCAAACCCAATGGCGTCCGCCGCGCCCAAAGCGTCTGCATATGTGCGCGCCGCCTCGTGCGAAAAGCTTCCCGCCGCGCCTAAGTAGGAAAGGGTTTTTACCGTCTTGGTGCGGTCGGCCTGATAGCGCCGGCTGATGCGCATGACCGACTCATAAAAATCGCGCGCATAGGGGGCAAGCGATTTGTCCAAAAGCCGCTCTGCCACGCCGTCCAGCACCTGCTGTTCACGTGCGGCGTTTAAAATGGGGATATTGTTCTTTGCCTTGTAGTCGCCCACGCGCCCAGAGACCGCCATGCGCGCTTCAAACAGGCGAAGCATCTCTTTGTCCAGCGCGTCAATTTCTTCGCGCAAAAGTTTTAGCGTATCCATTTAGTTCCCTCCCAGCATGTCAAGCACCGCCAGCCCGGCCGCCGCCTCCAGCGCTGCCGCGGCGCGGGGCACAATGCAGCAGTCGTGCCTGCCTTTTAATGTTAATTGCGTGTCTTTTTTGGAAAGCACGTCCACAGTGTCCTGCGTCTGAAAGATAGACGGCGTGGGCTTTATGGCCACGCGGCACACCACAGGCATGCCGTTTGTAATGCCGCCCAAAATGCCGCCGTTGTTATTGGTGCGGGTTTTTACCGTGCCGCCGTCCATGTAATACGCGTCATTTGCGTCAAACCCGGTCATTTTTGCAATGCCAAAGCCTGCGCCAAACTCCACGCCCTTTACCGCGGGCACCGAAAACAGCATGGCGGAAAGCCGGCTTTCCACCGAGCCAAAAAACGGGTCGCCAATGCCTGCGCCAACGCCGTCTATGATAAGCTCTACTACGCCGCCGACCGAGTTTTTGTCCGCCGCTGCCGCTTTGATGACGTCCAGCATCCGCGTTTTTAACGCGTTATCCAGAACGGGGAATTCGCTCTTTCTAAGCGTGTCAAACAGCGCGCCGTCCAAAGGCGTTCCCAAAAGGCTTTCGCCTGTGACGTCGCCAATGGACAAAATATGGGAACACACCCGGACCCCTCGCGCCTGCAAGAGTTGAAGGGCCAAGGCTCCCGCAAACACCAGCGGCGCGGTGAGCCGGCCGGAAAAGTGCCCGCCGCCGCGGTAGTCGGCGTTCCCGCCGTATTTCACATAGGCCGGGTAGTCGGCGTGGCCCGGGCGCATGCACCGTTTTAGGTCGTCATAGTGAGCGCTTTTGGTGTCGTTATTGCGGATGAGAAACGCCAGCGGCGCGCCGTTGGTTTTGCCTTCAAACAGCCCGCTCAAAATTTCATAAGCGTCGCTCTCCGCGCGCGGCGTGGCGTAAACCGCCCGGTGGTTGCGGCGTTTTAAATAGCCGTCAATATGGGAAAAATCAGGCGAAAACCCGGCGGGCAGCCCGCCCAGCACGCCGCCGATGGCAGGCCCGTGCGATTCGCCGAATATGGTAAATGTAATGTTTTTGCCAAAGGTATTCATCGTGTGCCGCCTTTCATGGAGGATACAAACGGGGCAAAGTCGGTATAAAACGTGGGGTATGATTTTTCCACGCACTTCGGGTCCAGCAAGGTGACGGGCCCGTCCGCCACCGTGGCCGCCGCACAGAGCATCATGGCAATGCGGTGGTCGTTAAAGGTTTCTGCACGGCACCCCAAAAAATGCGTCCCGCCCAAAATGGTGATGGTGTTTTCATCTGCAAAGGCCTCTGCGCCCAGGCTTTTTAATGTGGAGAGGGTGGACAAGACCCGGTCGCTCTCCTTTACGCGAAGCCTGGATGTGCCGGTGAGCACGCTTTTGCCCTTTGCCGCCGCGCACACCAGCGCCAAAATGGGCGCAATGTCCGGGCAGTTGGAAACGTCAAATATGCCGCCTGTAAGAGAAGCATGCTGGGCCGTTACCACACCGTCGGCCTGTGCAATCTGCCCGCCCATGGCCTTAAAAAAATCCAGCACCGCGGCGTCGCCCTGTTTGGAATGGATTCTAAGGCCGGAAATGACGGCCCTGCCGCCGAGCACCCCCGCCGCGGCAAACACTGCCGCCTGGGAGTAGTCGCCCTCCACCTGCGTGTCGGGCAGGCGGTAGGTTTGGTTTCCCGGAATATAAAATTTCTGATATTGGTCGTGGAGGATGGTGATGCCGCTGTTTTTCAGCACGTCCAGCGTGATATCCACATAGGGCCGCGACAACAGCGGCGTGGTGAGGGTGAGGGTGGAGTCGCGCTGTGCAAGCGGCAGGGCGTAGAGCATACCGGTGATGTATTGCGAGCTCACGTCGCCTGCCATTTTGTAGTCGCCGCCGCAAAGCCTGCCCGTAAGCGTCAGGCCGCTGCCCGGCGTGTAGCGGTAAGAAACACCCGCCTGGTCAAACAGGGAAAGATATGCGTCAATGGGCCGCCGAAGCAAAGACGCCCGCCCGGTGATGTGCGCACGCACGCCCAAAACCGCGAGGATGGGGATGAGAAACCGCAGGGTAGAGCCCGACTCGCCGCAGTCAAACACGTCTGTGCCCGGCACACCGCCGCCGCACACCGTCACCGCGCGCGCCTCTTTTTTTACTGCCGCGCCCAGGCCCGAAAGGCAGTCAAGCGTGGCTAAGATATCCTTTGAAAACAATACATTTTGGATGCGCACCGGTGTTTTTCCCAGCGCGGCCGAAAGCAGATAGCGGTGGGAATACGATTTGGAGGGCGGCGCACTCACCGCCGCGTCAAACCCGCTCTTTTTGGTGACGGTCAAAGTTTCCATAACAGGTTCTCCTCTTTTGGCAGCTTGAGCAGCGCCGCCTTCCCAATTTTTTCCAATATCACATACGAAATGGTGTTGGTGCCGCTCTTTTTGTCCAGCGCCAAAATGGGTTCTCCCTCTGCGCGCGGCACTGCACAGCCGCCTGTGTCGTCCGGCAGGCCGTATTTTTTGAGCACTGCCAAAAGTGCATCCAGCGTGCCCGGCGCGGTGCGGCCCATAGCTTCGGTGACACGGGTGATGCGCGCCATACCTGCCGCCACTGCCTGCCCGTGGGAGTAGGTTTGATAGTTGCAATAGCGCTCCAGCACGTGGCCATAGGTGTGCCCGAAGTTTAAGAGCATGCGCTTGCCTGTGTCAAATTCGTCCGCTTCCACCGCCTGCCGTTTTAAATCCACACAGCAAAAAATCACTTCGTCCAGCTGTTTGCGGACGTCCTCTTTTAACAGCCGGCCAAATAGCTTTGCGTCATAAATTGCGCCGTATTTAATCACTTCCGCCATGCCGCACGCAAATTCCTCTTTTGGCAGCGTGCCAAGAAGGAGCGGGTCAATGAGCACCCGGCAGGGCGCGTAAAAGGAACCCACTAAATTTTTCCCTTCCGGCAGGTCAATGGCGGTTTTTCCGCCCACGCTGCTGTCCACCTGGGAGAGCAGCGTGGTGGGAATCCCAATGTATTTGACGCCCCGCAGATAGATGGAGGCCGCAAACGCGGTGATATCGCCGCAAACGCCGCCGCCAAACGCTGCAACGTAGTCCTTCCTGGAAAGCTTTGCAGCGGCAAACGCCGATAGGATGCGGAACAGCCACGCCTCGCACTTGGTGGGCTCGCCGGGGGGCAGCAGCAGGGTCTTATAGCGCACGTTTGCGGCGGCAAGCTCGTTTTGCAGGCGTTTCCCGTGATGGGCATAGGCGGTTTGGTCCGCCACCAAAAAGAGGGTTGCATCCCCCACCACGCGTTTGATTTCACTGCCCGCCCGCAGCAGCAGGCCGTTTTCCACGGTAATGTTATATGCGCCGTTTGACGCCTTCACCGTAAGCTCCACTTAAAAACCCCTCCTAACATCAACCCAGCGTCTTTTCTTCCAGTGCGAGAAGCGCTTTCACCGACTGCATCAAATGGTCAAACCGCTCGGGCTTGATGGACTCCTCGCCGTCGCACAGCGCGGTTTCGGGACTATTGTGTACTTCTACCATCATGCCGTCCGCGCCCGACACCGCGGCGCACTTCGCCATGGGCTCCACCAGCCGCCAGCTCCCGGTGGCGTGGCTGGGATCCACAATCACAGGAAGATGTGTGAGCCGCTTTAACACCGGCACCGCGCTCAAATCCAGGGTGTTTCTGGTTTGGGTTTCAAAGGTGCGGATGCCGCGTTCGCACAAAATCACCGCTTCGTTGCCCTCGCTCATGATGTATTCCGCCGCCATAAGCAGCTCTTCAATGGTGGCTGAAAGGCCGCGTTTTAAAAGGATGGGCTTGTCAACCTTGCCCACTGCCTTTAAAAGCTCAAAATTTTGCATGTTGCGCGCGCCCACCTGGATGATGTCGGTGTATTTGCAAATGGTGTCCAGCGCGTCACAGCTCATCACCTCGGTCACAATGGGCAGCCCCGTGGCGTTTCTCGCCTTGGCCAAAAGCTTTAAGCCATCCAGTCCCATGCCCTGGAACGAATAGGGCGAGGTGCGGGGCTTGAACGCGCCGCCGCGCAATATGGTTGCGCCGCTCTGCTTGACCGCGCGCGCAATGCCCACCACCTGCTCTTCACTCTCCACCGAGCACGGCCCGGCCATCACGGCAAAGTGCCCGCCGCCAATTTTGGTGCCGCACACATCCACCACCGTGTCGTCGGGGTGGAACATCCGGCCGGCCATTTTATAGGGGGAGGACACGCGCAGCACTTTTTCCACGCCGGCCAGGTTTGCAAGCGTGTTTTCGTTGATACTGCCCACGTCGCCAATCAGCCCCAATACCGTCTGCTGGGTGCCGTAGCAGGGGTGGATTTCCACGCCCTGGGCGGTGATCACTTCTTCAATTTTTGCATATTGCTCCTCAGTGTAGCCTTGTTTTAAAATGACAATCACTAAAAAAACCTCCTGCGATTTTATGAAAATAAAAAACGGAATCCATTTTGTAAATGATTTCCGTCATTTTTCCGATACGTTTCACTGCAAAAACAGCGCGCAAAGCTCAGCACTCATTTACAATTGAATTTTTCCATGCATAATAGCCCAGGCCAAACAGGTCTAGGCTGTTAATAAAGAAAAATTGTACGTTGAATGCCGGTTTTCGCATGCGGATTGGTTCCCTTCCGTTTCAATTGTGAAATACTTTTTTCCATTATAAAGCACAAAGGTCAATTTGTCAAGAAATTTTTTGTCGCGAAAAACAGCTGGTCTTTTTCGTAAGCTGCATCAAAACGGGCAGGCTTTTGTTTTAAGTCTTTTAATGCCGCGGGGATGGGTTGGCCGCTCACCTTTTCCAACCGGTCCAAAAGCGCAAATTCGTCTGCATCCAATGCCGCTTCCGGCCCGGCAATGGCGGTGAGCACACTCTCGTTAAATTTATATGGATTGGCGGTGGAGGCGATGATGGTTTTGGTTTTGTCGCCCGTTTCATCCACATAGCGGTCGTAGACAAATTTGGCCACCGCGGTGTGCGTATCCATCAGATACGCGTCTGATGTAAAGGTATTTGCGATTGCCGCCTTTGTCTCTTGGTCGGTGGCAAAGCCGGCATAGAATGTGCTGTTAAGCGCTTGCTTTATTGTTTGCGGCACCGTGTAGCGCCCGGTTGCCTTTAGCTGCTCCATCAAGCCGCGCACCAGCTTGTCGTCCCGCCCGGATGCCAAAAACAAAAACCGCTCCAAATTGCTGGAGATGAGAATGTCCATAGACGGCGAGATGGTGGTGAAAAATGTGCGGTTTTTATCATACACCCCGGTGTTTATAAAGTCGGTCAGCACGTTATTTTGGTTGGACGCGCAAATGAGCTTGTGTACGGGAAGGCCCATCTGTTTGGCGTAATAGGCCGCCAAAATGTTGCCGAAATTCCCGGTGGGCACCACAATGTTCACCGCTTCGCCGGATGCGATTTCGCCGTTTCTGAAAAGGTCGGCATAGGCGGCGATGTAATAGACGATTTGCGGCGCCAGCCTGCCCCAGTTGATGGAGTTGGCGGACGAAAACAGGCAGTTTGCCTTTGCGGCCTCTTTGGCGCAGTCGGGATTCCCAAAAATCTGCTTCACGCCGGTTTGCGCGTCGTCAAAGTTGCCGCGCACCGCCGCCACGCCCACATTGGCCCCCTCCTGGGTGGTCATTTGCAGCTTTTGAATGGCAGAAACCCCGTCTTTTGGGTAAAACACCAAAATTTTGGTGCCCGGCACATCGGAAAAGCCCGCCAGCGCGGCCTTGCCTGTGTCGCCTGACGTGGCGACCAAAATGAGGATATCCTTTTTCTCGCCCGATTTTTTTACCGCGCGGGTGAGCAGATGGGGCAAAATCTGCAGCGCCATATCTTTAAACGCGCAGGTCGGCCCGTGCCACAGCTCCAGCACATAGGCCGTATCATTGAGCTTATAGACCGGGGCCACCGAATCTGAGCCGAATTTTTCTTTGGAATACGCACTGTCTGCGCAGTCTTGCAGCTCGTCGTAGGAATAGTCGGTCAAATACATGCTCAGGATGCGCGCTGCAAGGACGCTGTAGGGCATTTTTGCGAGCTCTGGAAAGTCGGCTGTGCGCAGCTTTGGGATTTCACAGGGCACAAACAGCCCGCCGTCCGGCGCAATGCCGGTCATAATCGCATGCGCGGAGGAAACGCGCAAATCTTTGTTCCTGGTGCTTTGATAGTCCATAAAAACCTTCCTTTCAAGATGCCGCAGGCGGGCGCTTGCCTGCCGTTTGCGTGGCCAGGCCACAGCATTTGCGGCCGAAATGTCATATATGCCGGTCAGCCGCCCGCACCTAGGAAAGTGCTGACAGCAGGCCAAACACCACCGGAATGGTGAAAATGCCGATTAAATTGGAGATAAACGCGCACTGTGCGCCCAGCACGGTGTCAAGCCCTTTGGACTGCGGCACCACCACACTGTTTAACCCGGTGGGCACTGCCAAAAGCGTCACCGCAATGATGATGAGCTCCCTTTGCGCGCCGAGGAAATAGAACGCCGCCCCAATAAGCGCAGGGATCCCAATCAGGCGCAGCAGGCAGATGAGGTACACTTTGGGCTGGGTAAAGGTTGCCTTTAAGGGCGCGCCCGCCAGCACATAGCCGGTGAGCAGCATGGCAACCGGCGCCATACACCCCGACGCCGCAAAAACCGTTTCGCGCACAAAGCTTGGAAGCGGAATGCCCAAAAGCCCCACTGCCATACCGGCGGCAATGCCCACAATGGGCGGATTGACCACCGATTTTAGCGAGAACTTCCCGCGATCAGGGTCTAACAGATAAAAGCCGAGCGTGTAAACCGTGAGGTTATAGACGATGGAAAACATCATCATATCAAACAAAAACAATTCCCCAAACACCGCTTCCACCAGCGGATAGCCGATGTAGCCAAAATTGGGAAAGGTGAGGGAATAGACATAAATCTGTTTGTCAAAGCAATCCTTTTGCCTGCCCACAAACAGCCGTGCCAAAAAAATGGCAATGGCAAATGTCACTGTCCACACCACGGCGCCTGCCAGCACATAAGACGACTTTTCCGCCAGTGACTGGAGGTTGAAGTTTTGCGCAAACGTTTTAAAACACAGTGCGGGCATAAACAGCCAAACCACAAGCTTTGACAAAACACCCGGCGTTTGTGCTGGGGTGATGTGCTTTTTTTTCAGAAAAAACCCTGCCAGCATAAACAGCAAAAGCATCAAAACCTGGTTGAGCGTTGCAAAAAATGTATCGGTCAAATGAAATCGGACTCCTTACGCCGTACTTTGGCGAACGTATTGTGTGATGCTTGCAAGCAGTTCGCGGTCGGTGTCAAACGAAACCAAATTGGGCGCGCAAACAAGCGGCACCCAGCGGATTTCGGCAATCTCCTTTTTTTGCCGCTTTAAATCGGAAGAGAGCGGCTTTGCGGCAAAAAACACCACATCTTTTAGGGTGCCGCGTTTGGGCGAATAGGTTACCACGTGGCGGAAATTGGTGTCCAGCGCCACATCCATGCCGGTTTCCTCTTTAATTTCGCGCAGCGCCGTCTGCGTTTCGGTTTCGCCGTTTTCCACATGGCCCTTGGGAAAGGACCAGTGCCCGCCGTTTTGATGCTTGACCATCAACACTTTATAGTTCCCGTTTTCCGGCGCGATTATGATTGCCCCGCACGATTTTTCATGTTTGGTTTTGCCCACGTCACACACCGCCTTTCTCCTTTATATAGGTTAAGAATAAAAAACAACGTCGTCCGAAAGCCTGTGGTCGCACGCTATGTCTTTGCCCGACCAGATGCGCTCCCAGTCGGTCTCCTCGTCCGCATCCGTCCAAAACGGCGCAGTATCGGGAAGCCCCAGCGGCAAAAACGCGGTTGTGCACAAATACAGGCTGCCGGTGTTGATGTATGCTTCGCCCAGCCCGGGCTGCGCGCCGCACACGCCAATATTTAAAAATCCGTCTGCACGATAGTTTGCAGCCCCGCCCAGCGTGCGGGAAATGGCAGCGCCCAACGCGCGCCGCACTTTGGCGGGGGATGCGTCTGGGGGCAGATTCCCATCCAGCGCTGCCTGTGCCAGCGCGTGGAACACGCCGCACCGGTACGCCACTGACCGGCCGTACACCGGGTAAGTGCCGTCCGGCGCAATTTGACGAAGCAAAAACCCTGCATGCCTTAAAGCGCGCCGCAAAATTGCCTTTGCACGCCCGCCCTGCCAATCCAGCACATCCGGCACGGTGCGCGCCAGGTCACACAGCATGGGGTGAATCACAATGCTGTTGTAGTAGTCGCAGTGGAATTGCGGCCCGTCGCAGTACATCCCGTCGCCCGCATACCACTGTTCGAACTGGTTGGCGGCATAGGAAACCCGCGTGGTGTCGCACGGCTGGTTGAGCATATGCAGGCACGCCTCGATTTCCGATGCAAATAAAAGCCAGTTGTTAAAATGGGGAAGTGCGCCGCGCAGCGTGGCAAATAAAGAGAGGATGCCCTCTTTCGTTTCGCTGTCTAACTGGTCAAACAACACGGCCTTTGCACGCAAAATGCCCTGTGCCAGAAACGCCGCATCCACCAAATACTGCCGCGTATCGGCGTTGGGGTCAAACCGTTTTATCACGGGCAAAAAGTCGCCGCTTTTCGGGCTGCACATGCTTTTTAGCGTATCCTGCGCCAAAGAGGCCGCTTCCCGGCGAAATGCCGCCTCTGCCGCACTCCCGCCGCATCCAGCAAGAAAGGGCGCCATGCCGCACAGCGTGCGCCCCACCGCCTCTAAATAGGCGTGCTTTCCCAGCGCACCGGCATTTGTGAGCGCCGCGTGCAGCGAGCCTTGCGCGCCGTGCTTTAGCACCGGCATGCAAACGGTTTTTAGTAAGGCCAGCCATCTGTCGCGTTCCGCCATGGCAGTCCCCCCCTTTTTTTTGCTCCATAAAAATGCTATGTTATAACTATAGCATCAAATTGTCAAAAAAGCAAGATGAAAAAGACGGGAATCCATCTGGATTCCCGTCTGGTTTCGCGTTTCATTTTTTGTTGAGGCTTTCTATGTGCTTTTTCAGAACGATATTGATGTATTGAGAAACAGAACGGTCTGCTTTTTCGGACAACTTTTTTACTGTTTTAATAATAGGTTCGTCAAGAGTAATGCTAATTTTTTGCTTGAGTGGTTTCATATCTCTTTCCCCCTCTAAGCTGTATTATGCCACAAAAAGCGATAAAATATTGATAAATCGCTTAAAGTAGTATAAGGTAGTATAAAAGCGTTTGCTAGGAGGAAAAAATGGCGGAGTTTTGTTTAAAGTGTTTTAATAAAATCAATGAAACGCATTATACGCGGCTGCAAGTAAAGCGTTCAAAAGAACTGGATTTATGTGAAGGGTGCGGCGAATATAAGCGTGTCGTTGTGCGGTTCCAAAATTTAACGCCGTGGAGCAAACTGGAAAATGGGGTTAGGCAAAAATATCTTCGGTGACAAAGCCGTTTCAATTTGCACTGTGGGGAAGGAAGAGAACTTCTTGCCTCCAAAATAAAAAGGAAAAACAATTGCAAACTAAAAAATGTAAAATTGTCGAAAAATTTTAGTGAATTTTCTCTTGACAAAGGGGAGGTGGTGTGGTATATTAATAAGGCACCTTTTGAGGGGACATGCCGGAAAGATCGGGGTTTGCGGCGGTTGGGAGAAAAAAGGTTAAAAAACCTCTTGACAAACCTCAAAAAGTGTGGTATTCTTTAAAAGTTGCGCTTCCCAAGCGCGGCGTTGGTCTTTGAAAATTGAACAGCAAAGAGAGGTTCTCGAAAGATTTTTGAGAGTGAAAAAGCTTTTAAGCTAGTATAGTAATGAGCTAAAAGACTTCGATAAAAGAAGAGACCGTACAGGGAAGTACGGTAGGATATTTTATTGAGAGTTTGATCCTGGCTCAGGACGAACGCTGGCGGCGTGCCTAACA
>JAJXRJ010000043.1 GCA_021629085.1 Oscillospiraceae bacterium
CTGGAGGTCGAGGGTTCGAGCCCCTTCCGGGTCGCCATTTTGTTTTTTACAACTGAAAAATATGAAAGAAAAGTATTGACAGAAAAGATTATTTTTGGTATAATCCAAAACTGTGACTTGCCTCTGTAGCTCAGTTGGTAGAGCAGGGGACTGAAAATCCCCGTGTCGGTGGTTCGATTCCGCCCGGAGGCACCAGCAAATGCGGCGGCGCTTAAATTTTTAAGCGCACAGGCCGCAGCTGTAACTATTTCTTTTGCGGGAGTGGCTCAGGGGTAGAGCGTCACCTTGCCAAGGTGAATGTCGCGAGTTCGAATCTCGTCTTCCGCTCCATTTTACAAAAGACGTATTAAGAATACGTCTTTTGATTTATGGCGCCATAGCCAAGAGGTAAGGCAGAGGTCTGCAAAACCTTTATTCACCAGTTCAAATCTGGTTGGCGCCTCCACGTCGGAGCAAAGTTCGCTTTGCTCCGGCTTATTTTTTTGACAAAAATAAGTCATCCGCCCATTTCCTTACTCCTCCTTTTTCGAAAAAAGGCACGCCCGGCGCGAGGTATCTTTTTTGGAAGGCTGAGCCATATAAAGTCCCCTTCATTTTTGGAATATTTTTCTGAATTCCAAAAGTAAAGGGGTTTTTAAGATACTAAGAAAATTTTTATCCCACAATTGTCACATAGCATAACTGCTTCTGAAAACAGTGATTCTACTTCAACTCTAAAAGGCTTTAGAGGTTCAGCTGCTTTTTTAACATCCGTTCATTTGACTCTACAGGCTCATTATATTTTCGTTGGCTTGTTTTTCGTAAAGGCATTATTGCTCTGATGAAATTCCCCTACCCACTCAAAGCCTTTTTTTGCGACAATTACGGCAATCATTTCATTGATTACCGCGGCTGCAGCAATTGTGCCCTGAATAATCTTTGCGCATTCAGGTGCTGGCCCGCTTAATACGGAAACCGCAATCCCGGTAAAGACCAGCGAAACGCCGGAATGCGGCAAAAGTGTCAACCCCAGGTATTTCTTAACCGTCTGTGGAGATTTGGTAATGCTTGCCCCAAAATATGCGCCAAAATATTTACCCAGCGCACGGAAGAGAATATACACAGCTGTAAAAAGGCCGGCTCCAAAGATTAAATGATAATCCAACGGCGCACCCAAGTTCAAAATAACAATAATCATGGAAATACCTAATACCGGGTTAAAAGCGTCCATAATTTGCTTTAGCCGTTCCTCGCTGACCATGTTGGAAAAAGTTGCAGAAAACGCCATGCCGATTAGCATGAAATTGAGAACTGGTTTCGGCATAACAAAATTATTAAAGAAAAAGCCCGCCCCGGAAGCAAGTAAAATTGTACCTATTACCAGTGCAAGGGTCATTGGCGCGTTTCTTTCTTTTTTTAGAAGGATACCGGCCAAAAGCCCCAAAACAACACCAATCACGAGTGGCAGCAATACAACCAGCGCAATCATATACGCTGGCAACTCTCCGGCGGAAAGGTGTCCGGCCACAATTGCAATGGTGGTGAAAAAGACAATACAGCCTACAATATCGTCCAACGCAGCCATAGGGATTAAAGAATTGGTCACTGGTCCGCTGGTTTCAAATTCCCGAACAATGGATAGAGCGGGGGCAGGCGCAGTAGCCAGCGCAATGCCGCCAAAGATAAACGCCAGATACACCGGAGTTCCCGTTAGATAAAATATTACTCCAAAAACCAGAGAAACAAGCAAAAACGTCCCCAGTGACTGTGTGAGGGTTGTGATGACAATGGATTTTCCTGAACGTTTAATCTTCCTCCAAACTAATTCAGTGCCAATCATTAAGCCAACCCCACATTCTAAAATATGTACAATGGACTGATACCACTGTGCGTCCAGCAGCTCCTGGTTTATAAGGGTCAGTGCGTGTGGTCCTAATACCATACCGGCAATCAGCCAGCCCAAAATAGACGGAAGCTTGAGTTTAGCCACCAGTTTTCCTGCCAAAAAAGCCAGCCCAATTGCCACAAGTAGCCTTATGCTCAAAACCAGTATCATGATAGTTCCTCCTTTGCGATTCCGTATAATATGAAATCCAGGATTTTTGTTAAATTTAATTCATGTTCTTCTGCCAATGCCGTAACGTTATGGTCTTCGAGCGCCCGTTTTTGAAAATAGCCGTTAAATATCTCTTGAAAAAGTGTGAAATATTCCAAAGCCAAATCATCTGTAATACCGTCTCTTAGCTCGACCTGTCCTAATAGTTTTTTGTAACATTCAATATTAAACGCATCAAATTCATGACGAATGGAGCGGATTTCATCCGATAGATGTTTCGGCGGGTATAACAGCGCCTGAAAAAAAAGACTGCCATAATGCGGGTGCTCCTGAAAGAATGTTTGCCGCAAATGCAGATAATTTCGAATGCTCAACTGCACATTCTCTGACATATATTCCGTACTTTTAAGATACGTTGTTATTGCGTGAAAACACATTTTCATACAAATTAAATAAAGCTCGTCTTTGTTTTTAAAATTATGGTAAATTAAGCCCTTAGAAATTCCGTTTGCACTACAAATGATATTGATAGACGTAGCTTGGTAGCCTTTCGAGCCAAATTCTGCAGTCGCTGCCTGTAAAATCTTATCCCGGCTATGTTGCGTTTTTTCCTTTTGCTTCATAAATAAAAGCCTCCAAATACCATTTTACTGTCCCTTCAATAAATATTATAACAAAAACAGACCATCTGGTCAATATTTGATTGACATAATATTCTTACGCGTGGTATAATTAAAAAAACGGCGAAAAGAAGGTATTTATGGTGAAAAAATTGATTTCTCTCTTATTGAGTTTGACATTGCTGGTTGTTCCAGTATCTGCCGCAGAGTGGCCGCAATGGGCAGACCATTCTTTGCAGTGGGCACAAGAGCATGAAATAAGCGATGTTTTTATTGAAACGCCGGAAATGGTGGTGTCGCGCGAGCAGGCAGCAGAGTTATTTTACGAAGCGGCTGAACGCCCGGAAGTTACAGCTTTGCCGCCCTTTTCCGATGTGCAGCTCTATGGGAAGGCTATCAGTTGGGCTGCTGAGAACGAATATGTGAATGGAGTAGGGGAAGGTCGTTTTGACCCGCTTCGCCCGGTTTCCCGCCAGGAATTTGCGGCAATGCTTTACCGGTCAGTTGGTTCTCCGGAGATATCTGGTCACGAGTTGGAACAATATCATGACAGCAGCTCGGTTGCTGCATGGGCGCAGAAGTCCATGCTCTGGTGTGTAAAAACCGGGCTTTTATCCGGGAAATCTGCCGAAACACTTTGCCCGGCCGATCATATCACAGTAGCAGAAGCTGTTACGATTCTCTCCCGCCGCGACCTTTTACCGGATGTTTCAGTACTGGCACATGATTTAGATGCCTTAACTGCCCGGCACCGTCCCATCGGTTCGCAAGGGGAGCAGGATGCGGCGGCATATCTAAAGCAGCGCTTTACGGAAATGGGATATGATGTAACACTTCAGCCCTATACCAATACAACGGGCAATACTGGCTCCAATGTAATTGCAGTAAAAAAAGCCGAGCGTGCAGACGCGGATATTTTCGTGCTTTCTGCCCACCACGACAGCGTTCCCACTGCATACGGCGCCAATGACAATGCTTCGGGCGTTGTAGCTTTGCTTGCAGTGGCTGAACTTGTAAAAGATCTTCCCACCGACACGGAGCTCCGCTTTATCAGTTTTACCGATGAGGAAAATGGGAAAAACGGATCGCGTTACTATACCGCAGCTCTCACAGAGGAGGAGCGCAACCGCATGGTCGGGGATATCCAGTTGGATATGCTTGGAGGACTGGGCGCCGATGGGTATGGCCTTTATACGACAGATGGCGGAAGCAACTGGATCAGTGATTTGCTGAAACAAAAAAACGTCTCCTTATCTCTGTCCTCCGAAACAGCAAGCGACCACACTTCGTTTCAACTGGCTGGCATTCCATCCGTACTATTTATGCAAAACGGGCGAGGATATTTATACCATACCGCTGCCGATGTTGCAGAGCAGCTGGATCTGTATACCATCGCGGGAGCTGTTCAAACTGCAGCAGCAGCTATACAGGAAATTGTTTCCCCGCAAACCGGCTCCTACCGTAATATTGCCCATGAACAGGGGGCGGGCTACACATACCGGCAAACAAAACAGAACGTCATTTACTTTGGAAGTTCTATTAAAGATACAGAAGCGTACATCGGCGCATCCGGTACGCTGGCCGAACAGTGGGAAATTAACGGTGACGGCTGGACAGACAATTATGAGACTTATTTGTACTCCATGCGCTGGTTTGGATCTGAAACGCCTATGAATACCTATTACCGTTACCGCAACGGATTTTTGGAGGGAATTGAAATCTATCCTGCTGAAACTGGTTATACCACCCAACAGGTTCGCTCGCTGCTGTGCGAAATGTACGGCAACCCTGTCTCGTCTGATGAGGACACGTCCTCAGAAAATTGGCAGGACACAGTTTACAGCAAATATATAACACTAACAGATTCGCCCGATGGCTGTATCGTGACGGTTGCCGATTATTCTACTGGTATCACAAATATCCTCGCGTCCTATCCGGTTCAAAACGGCGAAGCGCAGATAACGGATCAGCAGCATGCCGCAGTGTGGGCATACGTGTGCTCTATTTTGCCGCAGGAATCTCGAATGAAAATTGCCGAATTTAACCTGTTTTCGGATGGGTTCAGTAATGTGTTGGCCTATACTTCACCCATCAAAACGGATGGGTACACAGACAATAGTCGGTTTTCTTTCAATATCGACTATTATGACGTGTATGATGAATACGGTGAAAAACGTGATTGGAGCAAATTGACCTATACCATTTTACATGAATACGGTCATGTTTTGCTGGAAGACGAAACCCAGATTGATCTGACTGTCGGGGAAAATACCCACGACCCAACCGGTTTTATTCCCGGATCTTTCCGTAAACGGTTTTATGACCAGTTTTGGTCGGCGTTGGGTGATACTGGTGTCGAAGATTATGAACAAAACCCAACAAACTATGTCAGCCGGTATGGTGCGAATTATTTTCATGAGGACATAGCAGATACTTTTGCAGTCTTTGTTTTGGGCGGTAAGCCACAAGGCAATACCATAGCAGAACAAAAACTGTTGTTTTTCTGGGAAGCGCCAGAAATGATGGCTTTACGCAGCACGATACGTCACAATATTGGGCTGGAGGCGGATGCTTCCAACAGTTCTGCAGAACCTGTAGCTGTTTCTACCGCGGAGGAATTAAAACAGCAGTTAGGCACATCCATTGCGGCGGTGAAGCAACCGCCTGTAATGGATATTTCCGCTTTGCCGCCGCAGGATAATATGGACATCTTTGTAAAAAATTTGTACTATACACTGTTGGCAGATGAGCCGCAATATAAATATGCTTATGATATTACGGCGAAAGTAGGAAGCGACGGGCTTTTATATTGTGAAATTTCTTATATGCCATACCGTTCTGGTAATTATCCGGAAGGTTTTGACGGTACCGCCATCTCCAGCTTGCATGAACTGATTACAGCGGCCCGCGAAAATTTATCACAACCAGCGCTTCCAATCCGCATCACCAATCAAGAGCTGGAGGTGGATGACATGAGCCGTGCGCTGCAGCAGGTCGGCGGTGGATATATCCTTTGTGCGCTGAATCGGGATGGTACTGCAATTACATTCACACCGCAAAACAATTTATCCCAGGAAGAATGTGTTGCAAGGTTAGAAGCGATTGACCGAATGGCGGCTGAGGTGGCAGATACTTGTGTACAGCCTGATATGAATCAAATGGAGAAGGCGCAATCGCTTTATGCATATCTTACGGAAAACGTGCGCTACGATCATCGGTATTATTCTGATAAGGAGAATATGCCTTACGATTCCACTACGGCATACGGCGCTTTTGCAGACCATCTTGCCATTTGCGGCGGATATGCACAGGCCCTGCAGGTGCTTTTTGAAAAATCCGGAATCCCTTGTTTCACGGTTTCTGGGAAGATGGGGTCTGAGTACCATATGTGGAATATCGCTTATCTGGATGGGGCGTGGTGTTATTTTGACGCAACCAGTGACCGTGGCAGGGCTGCATATGGATTTCAATATTTTGAAGTTGATGCCGATGCTTTAACCCGTTATGTGTGGAATACGGCATGGATTGATTTGCTTACGGAATCATTAAGTTGACGTGGGCCGAGTGGACACCTTTAACATTCCATTCGCTGGATTTTTGTATGCAACGGCGTGGCTTGATGGAACAACAGCTGCATATACTGGCTTTGCGTCCAAATAGAAGTGCGGTAATGTGTTTGGCTACTGTCACGGGTGATATAGTGTACCATCCAGCAAGTGCTTCCAAGCGCACGGTATGTAAAATTGTAAATTTTGATATTTCTGTCCGTTTTACACAAAAGCAGACTTTTTATAGTCGTCTGCCGGTCAAACAGCTCGCCTGATTTCCCGCATTCTTGAAAGTCCTGGTGCAACGTCTGCTCAAGCCATTCCCGGTTTGAGATACAGTGCAGCAAAAAGAAGCTTTTTTCCAGTTCTAATAGTTTTTGATACAAAGAACCCACCTCCGTGTTCCATTGACCTTGCAGGTTTATTATAAACGGATGTTTCAAAAAATGCAAATTTTATTTTTATCTTGCAAATTGGAAAAATGTGTGATATCATCTTCTTAGTTAAAAATTGTGGGCGTTGAAGAAATGGAACGGGTTTTGTGAAAGGATGCGATTGCAATGATTTGTGACAGCCATTATCATAGCTATGGGGATTTAAACCTTTTAGATTCCATTGCATATTATGAGGACAATATGGCTCGCGAAAAAGTTTGTAAGGCGGCAGTTTTGTCGCTGCACCACGATGGGGATCGCGATGATATTTTGGCGGATTTAAAAACGCTGTGGATCAAGTACAAAATGCAGCCGAATATTTACGCTTCTATGAGTCTTTGGCATTATTTTGACCATCGTGACACAGCCGACGGATATTTAAACCAGTTGGAACAGGGGTTAGAACAGGGCTTTGACGGCATCAAAATGCTGGAGGGAAAACCGGATTTCCGAAAAAGGCTTGGAAGACGGCTGGACGACCCCATTTTTGACAAGCTGTATCAAAAAATCGAGGCGCTTTCCATTCCCGTTACCATGCATGCGAATGACCCTGCCGCTTTCTGGAAAACCAGAGACTATGAAAAATACGGCTGGTATTATGGCGGGGAGGGCTTTCGCACAAAAGAAGAGATATATGCCGAAGTAGATGGAATTCTCAAAAAATTTCCAAAGATACGGCTCATTTTGGCCCACTTTTATTTCCTGTCAGAGGAGTTAGACCGTGCGGCACATTTTTTAGACAGCCATCCAAATGTGTCGCTCGACCTCACGCCTGGCGGGGAAATGTTTGTTGACTTTTCAAAAAACATATCTAAGGCAAGCGCATTTTTTGAAACCTATCAAAATCGCCTGCTGTTTGGTTCTGACCTTACCAATAGCAATAAGCTTAATTACCACACCAAGCGGTATGCGCTCATCAATCAGGCGCTTGGGGGAGGTGCAGACTTTGAAATTTTAAACCTTAAAGTAAAACCGCTGCACCTTTCTGATGGGGCGCTGCAAAAAATCAAGTATCAGAATTTCATCGACTGCTACGGTGAAACGCCAAAGCCGTTAAACAAGGCTGCCATTCAAAATGAGCTGCTTGCCATTGACCGCAAAATGCTAGATGAGCAGCAAGCAGAGGACTATGCAATCCTTTGCAGTGATTTTGGAGTGTAGGAAATAAAAAAAGCGTGCACATAACATTTGTGCACGCTTTTTTATCGCAGACGGCGCGCCTAATTGTCACCAATTTTATACTATTGGTTGACAATTAAGGGCGGATTTGGTAAAATTTATGCAAAAGGGGGAGCGGATATGGAATTAAAAGCGGAAGTGCTAAGGCTGTTGGAGCATAACCGGGAGGCGTTTCTTTCCGGCGAACAGCTTGCAAAACAGCTTCACGTTTCACGCAATGCTGTTTGGAAAGCGGTTGGTGCGCTTAAGCGGGACGGATACACCATTTTATCGGCCACCAATCGGGGGTACCGGCTGTCGGACACCTGTGATAAACTGTCAGAAGAGGCCATCCGTATGCACTTAAAGCCAGCATACCAAACGCTGCCGCTGTTTGTTTATCCTTGCCTGGAGTCCACAAACATTACGGCAAAAAAGCTTGCTGCCGATAGTGCAATCCATGGAACTACCGTGCTTGCAGAGCAGCAAACACAGGGCCGCGGGCGGCTGGGAAGAAGCTTTTATTCACCAGCGGAACAGGGCGTGTATATGAGTGTGGTTTTGCGTCCGAATGCCGATCTTTCCAATGCGGCGCTCATCACCACGGCAGCTTCGGTTGCGGTTGCGCGTGCGGTGGAACACATAAGCGGCAAGGACGTGCAAATCAAGTGGGTAAACGATATCTTTTTGGACGGCAAAAAAATCTGCGGCATTTTGACTGAGGCGGTCACAAGCTGTGAAACCGGGCAGATTGAAAGCGTTGTGGTGGGGATTGGCATCAATGTCAAAAAAGTGGAATTTCCCGCTGATATCGCACCAGTTGCCGGTTCGCTCAATTTAGCGCAGGCTGTACGCAGCCGCCTTGCAGCACAGGTTTTAAATGAACTTTTGGAGCTTTGTGAAGATTTGGAGAGCCGGTCGTTTTTGCCCGATTACCGTAAGCGCTCTATGGTCATTGGCAAAGAACTCGTGTTTATCCGGCGGGAACAGCGCTTTTACGGCAAAGCCATCGATTTAGACCCGGATGGCGGGCTGGTAGTGCGTTTGGAGGACGGCACGGTGGAAACGCTTCGTTCAGGTGAAATCACAGTGAGGGGGAGAACAACATGAAAGCGCAAAAATTGGTGCTGTGCGCAATGTTTGCCGCACTTATTGCAATCGGTGCATTTTTAAAAGTTCCGGTTCCCGTGATGCCGTTTACTATGCAAACCATGTTTGTGTCGCTGGCGGGACTTCTTTTGGGCAAGCGTCTTGGTGCGGTGTCGGTTTTGGTTTACATCGCAGTGGGGCTTTTGGGCCTTCCCGTGTTTGTAAACGGCGGCGGCCCGGGCTATGTGCTTCAGCCCACGTTTGGCTATTTAATAGGGTTTGTGCTGGGGGCCTATCTTTGCGGCTGGATGGTGGAGCGGCGCGGTGCAGATAAGCGCGGCACACTGCTTCTTGGATGCTTGTGCAGCCTTGCCGCAACCTATGCGCTGGGGCTTGTCTATTACTTTTTTATCACCAATTTTTATTTTCATTCGTTTATCGGCGTGCAGGCTATGCTGTGGTATTGCTTTGCCGCAACCTTGCCGGGGGACTTTTTGACAAGCCTTGCCGCGGTTTGGCTGGCCAAACGGATTTTGCCTGTTCTGGGGAGAACGCTGCCGGCAAGCGGTGCGCCGGCAAAGCGGGGATAAAATTGTTTGGATTTTCAATAAACTTATGATTGGGAACGAGAGAAGCTTTGGTAAAATATTACGGTTTTGTAACAAAACCCTTGGAGAGTTGACAGATAAGAAAAAGCCTCGTATGCTGTCTTTAGATAAACGCGGCTCTTTTAGCGCGCTTACCAAATCCATTAAAGCGAGGGAATGGAAATGGAAGAAACACTGAGCGTTTTGGCGTCTGAAGTGGAAGCCGAGCTTTTGGAAAATATCCTTCCGTTTTGGATGAATCATTGTGTCAACGAAGCGCACGACGGGTTTTACGGCGCAGTGGCAAATAAAGGGGAAATCTATGCGGGTGCGCCGCGTGCAAGTGTTATCACTGCGCGGGTTTTATGGACTTTTTCCAAAGCGTATCAACTCTATCCAAGAGAAGCGTATCAAAAGATGGCGGATATTGCCTACTGCGATCTAATCAATCATTTTTATGATTCGGTAAACGGCGGTATATTTTGGAATATCACACACGACGGCATGCCGGAGATAGATGGGAAACAGGCATATGGGCAAGCGTTTGCCATTTATGGGCTGGCCCAGTATGGTGAAGCATTTGGAAGGAGAGAACCAATTGCGCTTGCCATGGAATTGTTTGCATGTTTAGAAACGCACTTTTACGATGCAAAAAACGGCGGGTATATTGAAGTGCTTTCGCGTGACTGGCAGCCTGTTTGCGAGACGCGGCTGCACACAAAGGGGGAACATCCCCAAAAGACGATGAACACCAATTTGCATGTGATGGAAGCCTATACCAACCTCTATCGGGTTACCAAGGATGCGCGGGTAAAAGCGCAGCTTCGCGCACTGGTAGAGCTGACACTTTCAAAAATTGTCAATCACAGCACCTATGGGTTCAATATGTTTTTTGATGCGGAATGGAATAGCTTGTCTAGTTCCAATTCATTTGGGCACAACATTGAGGGAAGCTGGCTTTTGCCGGAGGCAGCCGATGTGCTGGGAGATGCACAGCTGTCCAAACGCGTGCGGGAGATTTCGGTGAAAATGGCAGATGCAGTGCTTGCGGCAGGGGTTGATATGGAGGACAACGGAATTTTAGGCGATACGGACAACGGCGTATTGCGCTCTCGTGCGAAAGGGTGGTGGCCCCAGGCAGAAGGTATTATTGGGTTTTTAAACGCCTACATGCTCACAAAAGACCAGAAATATCTTACTTGCAGCCTACGCATTTGGGACTATGTCAAACGGGTGTTTTGCGACCATGAAAATGGAGAGTGGCTTTACGGCAGCTGGCGCGACGTTAATAGATATCCCAAAAAATGGCGATATTTTCAGTGTAAGGCAGGGCGGTGGAAATGCCCGTATCACAACAGCCGGATGTGCATGGAGGTTGTGGAGCGGGCTAAGCTGTGTGGTGTGAGGTGAGAAATATGGGCAATCCAGTTCCCGACACTGTGGCGTTAGACATGACGGATGCCACATTGGTGATATTAGACCAAACCAAGCTCCCTTTGCGGGAGGAATATTTAAAGCTTTGCCGGGCAGAGGATATCCGGGATGCAATTGCCCGGCTTTCTGTGCGGGGTGCGCCTGCGCTCGGCGTTGCGGGCGCCATTGGCGTGTATGTGTGCGCGCTGCGTACTGGCCAAACCGACGCGGCACGGCACGCTGCAAAGGTGGAAGAAATTTCGCATATCATTGGCACGGCGCGCCCCACGGCTGTCAATCTGATGTGGGCGGTCAATCGGATGCGCAAGGTTTTGCATGCACATTTAGATTGCACGGTGGAACAAATCAACCAGGCCCTTTTTAAAGAGGCAACCGCAATTCGGGACGAAGATATTGCGGTATGCCGGGCCATTGGGGAATTTGGCGTTTCCCTTATAAAAGACGGCGATGGGATTTTGACCCATTGCAATGCCGGACGCCTTGCGGCTGTGCGGTATGGAACTGCGCTTGCGCCTATCTACGTGGGGCTTTCACGCGGCATGCATTTTTCCGTCTACACCGACGAGACACGGCCGCTTTTACAGGGGGCGCGGCTATCCGCCTATGAACTTTCCCGTGCGGGCGCGGATGTAACGGTGCTGTGCGACAATATGGCATCGTCGTTAATGCGTGCAGGTCGGGTGCAGGCAGTGTTTGTGGGGTGTGACCGGGTAGCAGCAAACGGGGATACGGCCAATAAAATTGGAACATCTGCGGTTGCAGTGCTTGCACGGCATTACCATATTCCGTTTTATGTCTGTGCGCCGCGCTCCACTATCGACCTTTCCTGTGAAAGCGGGGAGCACATTGTGATTGAGCAGCGGCCGACAAGCGAGGTGACCACACTGTGGTATCAGGAACCCATGGCACCGGCCGGCGTGAAGGTATATAACCCTGCGTTTGACGTCACTGATGCGGATTTCATCACCGCATTTGTGACTGAAAAAGGCATTGTTGCGCCAAAGGATCTAAAATCATTATTTTAACAGGCAGCCCGCGGTAAATTTGCCGCGGGTTTTTGTTAATGGATACTTTCTATTTTTGAATGAATTTGTGAATTTACTATTGCAATTTGAGCACGGGAGATGTTATAATAGAAACAGTTCTATTGGAACTATAAAAACAGCGAGAAAAGGAGAATGAAAATGAAAAGAGGGATCGCAGTTCTGCTCACATGCCTGCTGCTGGTGGCCTCACTGGGATTTTCGGGTGCAGTGTTTGCGCAGGATGAAATTTCAGTGACCATTAACGGACAGGCGCAAAGCTACGACCAGATGCCTGTGATGGAAAGCGACCGGGTTTTGGTTCCCATGCGCGGCATTTTTGAGGCGTTGGGCGCCGAAATTACGTGGGAAGAATCCACTGAAACGGTCACCGGCAAATTGGGCGGCACCACGGTTGTTTTGTCCATTGGCAATACCAATGCAACGGTAAACGGAGCCACAGTGACGCTGGATGTGCCTGCACGGCTGATCAACGACCGGACTATGGTGCCGGTGCGGTTTATCAGTGAAAGCCTTGGTGCAAACGTGGACTGGGATGATGCCACGCAAACGGTTATCATCACCACGGCTGGGCAATCTGTGCTCAAAGAGATGACGTTTGATGACATGGCGGAATTAAAGCCGGATGTGGACTTTATCCCGGGAGCAGAATATACGGCGGACCGTGCGTCGCTCTCTTCAGAACAGGATCACACCACCGGCAGCGGCAAGAGCGTAAAAATGGGCAGCCGTGCCAAAGCGGACGACCGCTTGAAATTTAAAAACATGCTTTCTTCCGCAGACATGGGAAAAACCTATGTGGTTTCGGCGTGGGTGTACACCGATGCAGCTGGTGTTGTGCTTTTGGGACTTTACGGCGACAAAGGAACAGATTACGCCTTCCGCCCGGTGGTAAGCGCAAATTTGACGGTTGAGCCTGGCCAGTGGACACAAATCCAAGTGGAATATCAGCATGACATTGCGGACATTACCCAAGTTGGTATTTGCCAGCCCTCCGGTGAATCTTTAATTCCCACCATCTACATAGATGATGTGACAATCGCAGAAGGCAAATTGCCTGAAGGCAGCGGCACACCGCAGCAAGAGACGCCTGATGAAGTGCAGGTAGTAAACGGCCACCGTCCGGTGCCCACTTCCAATATTTCAGACAGCAGCAGTATGGATGATTTGGTGTTCTACACCAATGTGGAAGACGAAGCAGAGAAGCTTGCCAATCTGCCAGAGGGAAAAATCATACTGTCCAACGACGACATGCTGGCCGCAAGCCGGCAAAAGGTGGAAGATAACGGCGGCAAGGTGGAGGAGGTCAGTGTGACTGGCGTGGAATCGTCCAAAGGGCTTCGCGTCACCATCCCTACGCTTCCAGTAAACCCTTATGCCACTCAGCTTGAAATGAGCATCAACGAAAAATTTGAGACGGGCGACCTCCTCATGATGAAAATTTCCATGCGGACCATATCGGGCGGCCTCAACGAAACCAACGAAGGGCAGATTCAGTGCGTCATTGAGGAGGACGGTGGAGCTTACTATAAAATAATTCAAGGGAACGTCATGGCGGGGCCAGACTGGGTAACTGGATATTTCCCCTTTACTGCAACGCCGGAATATTTGGATAACGTGCATGCTACTATCCGGTTGGGTTACTATGTGCAGGTGGTGGAAATTACCGACTTTGAAGTCATCAATTATGGCAAGTCCGTTTCCATTGAAGATTTGCCCAAAACCCTGACGTATAAGGGTGCGGAAAAAGATGCAAAATGGCGGCAGGACGCGATTGCCCGCATTGAGCAGATCAGAAAAGGCGATATCAATGTCATTGTCAAAGACGCGGCAGGAAACGTGGTTCCGAATGCGGACGTAAAGGTTGACATGTATGAGCACGAGTTCCAGTGGGGCACAGCGGTCAACGGCAATCTGTTTGGCTCCGACACAGCAAAAACCACAAAATACCGCAATGCAATTAAAACCTATTTTAACGGCGCCGTGTTAGAGAGCGAGCACAAATGGGTAACCTATGAGAATGACCCGGAAAGCGCCCGTAAGATGGTAGACTGGCTGCTTGAAAACGGCATTTCTCAGGTGCGCGGGCACACGCTTGTTTGGGACCGCGACTATTACTCCAAGCCCTGGGAAGACAACACAACTGTCCCACAGGATTTGGTGGGGTTAATTGACGACAAAGCGGCACTTGATAAGCGCATTTCCGACCATATTGCAAGAATTGCCGGTGAATTTAAAGGCCAGCTGGTGGACTGGGATGTCATCAACGAGCTGGTGAAAAACCACGGTATCCGTGATAAATACGGCAATGAGGTCATCAAACAGTGGTTTGACTGGGCGCGTGCAGCAGACCCCGATGCACAGCTTTACATCAATGAAACCGGCATCAACGGTGCACAGAGCGAGTCGTTTGACGAGTTCTGCAAAGTGCTTGACTGGATGGTTGCAAACGATGTGGACTTTGACGGCATTGGCATTCAGACCCACATGTCCTCGCTCAACGACCCGGAAACCTTCTACAACCAGATGTGCGAGCTTGCCAAATACGGCAAACGCCTGAAGGTGACGGAATTTGACTTAAATGTGCAGGATGAGGATATCCAGGCGGACTACACCCGCGATATTATGATTGCGATTTTCAGCCAGGAAAACTTTGACGGCTTTGTGATGTGGGGCTTCTGGGATGGTTCCCATTGGCTGAAAAATGCGCCGCTGTTTAAAAATGACTGGACGCTTAAGAAAAGCGGCGAAATGTATATCGATTTGGTTTACAACAAATGGTGGACCAAAGAGGCGGGTAAAACCGGTGCGGACGGCCAGTATTCGGTGCGCGGCTACTACGGCGATTACGACATCACCGTAACGGCAAACGGACAGACGAAAACTGTACAGGCGAAATGCTACAAAGGCCAGGACAATACCATTACCGTTACACTCGATTAATAAGACAAAGACGCCGTGTGCATTTTTGCGCACGGCGTTTTGCTTTTTTTAAAACAGGGCAAAAATCTGCAATAAAAAGCAAAAATCCGCTATTGCAATTTAAAAAGAAGTGGGATATAATGAACCCGAAACAAGGAAAATGATAAAAATTTGGAGGCGGTATTATGGCAAATGATGATATCCTGAACCGGTTTAAAAACGTGGAGGAAAAGCAGACGGAGGTAGACGCATCCAAAAAAGTGCGGGTTGGAATTATCGGCACGGGCTGGATTGCGGAAGCGCATGTAAGAGCATATCAGGAGTGCCCAGACGTGGAAATTGTGGCGGGCGCAGATTTGGTTCCCGGCAGAGCGGAAGCCTTCTTTAAAAAAATGGGTGTGGAAAATGCAAAAACATTTGGCAAGCACACCGAAATGCTGGACGCAGTAGCGCTTGACGCGGTGAGCGTTTGTACCTACAACGCAACCCATGCAGAGTGTACCATTGACAGTTTAAACCGCGGCATCCACGTCCTTTTGGAAAAGCCCATGACCGTTACGCTGGACGAAGCGGTCAATGTAATCAAAGCGGAAAAGGCGAGCGGCAAGGTGCTTTCCATTGGCTTCCAGCCCCGGTTTGACGCCAACATGAAAAAGATTAAGGAAATTGTGGAATCGGGCGTGCTGGGCGATATTTACTACATACAGACCGGCGGCGGCCGGCGCAACGGCATCCCCACGCCGCACGGCACTTCCTTTATTGAAAAAGAGACCGCGGGTATCGGCGCGCTGGGCGACATTGGATGCTATTCGCTGGACATGGTGTTAAACGCCATCGGATACCCCAAGCCTCTAACTGTGAGCGGCTATAAATCAGCATTTTTTGGCACAGACCCCAACTACTATGAAACGCACCCGGAATATGCGCAGAAATTTGGTGTGGACGATTTTGCAGCGGCTTTTGTGCGCTTAGAAGGCGGCATTGTGTTAGACTTCCGCATTGCGTGGGCGATGCACATGGACACCCCGGGCGACACTATCATTTTGGGCACCAAGGGCGGCTTGCGCATCCCGTCAACTGAATGCTGGAATGGTTCGGTGGGCGGCCCCATGAAGATTTACCACAAAGTGGCGGGCAGCCAGGTGGAAACGGAAATCCCGATTGTTGAGCAAAAGGGGAAGGGCCTGTTCTACCGTAAAATCCGCAGCTTCTTAGACGCGCTCAAAAACGGCACGCCTTCTCCGGTGCCGTCCAGCCAGATTCTGTATAATCAAGCTATTATCGATGGCATTGCAAAATCGGATGAGGCGGGCAGAGAAATTGAGATTGTCATTCCGGAAGTATAAAATAGGAGGCGGTATTTGTGAAACAGTTTAAAGTGGGTTTGCAGCTGTATTCCATCCGGGAGGACATGGAAAAAGATATGGCGGCGGCCTTAAAACAAGTAAAAGAAATGGGCTACGACTATGTGGAGTTTGCCGGGTATTTTGGAAAATCCGCAGAGGAAGTCCGTGCACTGCTGGATCAAAACGGCCTTCAGTGTGTATCAGTGCACCAGGGTTACGACGTATTTTTGCAGGATGAGAAAGCCAATGTGGACTACTTAAAAACCATTGGTGCAAAATTTTGCGCGGTCCCGTGGATGGGCCGTGACCGGCATGCAGGTACGGAGCGTTTTAAACAGACGGTGGAAGAATTTATGCAGGTGGGCAAAGCGCTCAAAGCGGGCGGCATTACCCTTTGCTATCACAATCATGACTTTGAGTTTGAACGCCACGACGGCAAATTTTTGCTGGATTGGCTGTATGAATCTGTTCCGGCGGAGCTTTTGCAAACGCAGATTGACACCTGCTGGGTGCGGTATGCCGGCTATGACCCGGCGGAATATGTGAAGCAGTACAGCGGCAGGTGCCCTACGGTGCATTTAAAGGACTTTGTATGCAAAAACTTTAATATGGGCCCGGTATATGCGCTGATTGACGATTCCGGTAAAGAGGGCAAAAAGGCGTCGCGCGAGGACAACGGCTTTGAGTTCCGCCCGCTGGGGCAGGGGGTGCAGGAGATTCCTGCCATTCTTGCCGCTGCAGAGGAAGCGGGGTCAGACTATGTGATTGTGGAGCAGGATGCGTCCCCCACATGTGCGCCTATGGAAGCGGCCAAGCAGAGCCGGGCGTATTTAAAAAGCCTGGGGATTTAAAAATTAGAAGACCATACAAGCCGCAAAACACTGTGTTTGCGGCTTGATTTTTTAGGAGGCATCAATGGTTGAAGGAAAGGGCGCACAGATATCACACATTGCGCCAATGTTTTTAGAATGGGATAAGGAACTGATTCATGCTGGGTTAGAAGGGGGAATGGGCCGCGTGTGGGCAGACCGTTTGCCAAACCCGACAGCAGCGAGATTGATTGTGGGCGACTTTTGCTTTTTGGCGGGAGATGCTTTTGCAAGCGGGGCGGCAGATTTGACAGCGCAAATCCCGCCGGAGTTTTCATCCGACACCATTTTGATGGTGCCGCAAAAGGATGCCTGGTCGCATCTAATTGAACGCACATTCCCCGGCCGGTTTGTAAAACTTACGCGGTTTTCCTTTTTGCGGGATGATACAGGCTTTGACCGCACACGCCTGCAGTCCTTTGTGGACGCGCTGCCGCCAAACTATCAGCTGCGGCAAATAGAGGAATCACTCTATCCTGCTGTTATGTCGCAAGCCTGGTCGCGCGATTTGTGCGCACAGTTTGCGTCCGGCGCCGACTTTTGCGCGCGTGGCCTGGGTGTGGCCGCGTTAAAAGAAAACGAGGTGGTAGGCGGCGCATCGTCCTATGTGGTAAGCTCAAGTGGAATTGAAATTGAGGTGGATGTG
The DNA here is from genome assembly GCA_021629085.1 of Oscillospiraceae bacterium. Classification (GTDB taxonomy): domain Bacteria; phylum Bacillota; class Clostridia; order UMGS1810; family UMGS1810; genus JAJXRJ01. The sequence goes on from JAJXRJ010000043.1 coordinate 17,732, forward strand.
AGAGAAGACTGCCGCAGGCAGGGCATTGCACGCGCCTGTGCGGCAAAGCTGATGCTGCTGTGCCTTGCGCGCGGTATTTATCCCGGATGGGATGCGGCAAACCCTGCATCTAAGGCGCTGGCGCTGAGCCTGGGATACCAATTTGACAAGCCCTATTTGACTTATGCCGTAGCAGGAAACAAACATCCCCGCATAGAGTAATGCGGGGATGTTTGTTATAGATTGACGTTTG
>JAJXRJ010000072.1 GCA_021629085.1 Oscillospiraceae bacterium
GAGGGCGTGAACGACTATATCACCGCCCCGGTCAATATCCCGGAGCTGATCCGGCAGGTTCTGTTCTTTGTGGAATGAAACGAGCTTACATATCAAAACATCTGCCTCCACAGCGGGGAAAAGAAAAAAACCGCTGACGGGCAGAGGATTTCGTGCGCTTTCCTGTATCACTGACGATACGGCGGTTTTGAGTAGATCAAGGCCGCTGTTTCTTTTTGCTTTTCCAACGATGCTCATGCAATCAAGAGGGCGGTATATAGGAGGATACCGCCATGTCAATTTTTGTCATTCATACCACCCATGAGCTGCACCAATTAAAAAAAGCCTTGCCCCTCCTCTGGGGAGATATGATTATCTATCGGCATTATCATTCCAATTAAAACAGAAGAATTATGGTTATTTTTGTTGCGCCAGTTTCCCATTGTGTGGAGCTGGCGCTTTTTGCTGTCGATTTTTCGGGAAAGTTCCCGAAGTACGTCGCTGCCGTTCCCCACCTCCATTCGATTCACCCGTCAATCACCCGTGAATCGAAATGGAGGTACATAATGAAGAAAATTAACCTTCGGGAACTTTATCCTGATGTTTATACAACAGACTTTTTTGTAGATGTGACAGAGGAAGTAATGGAGACTATTCGAGCAGCTGAACGTGCGGAGGCTGCGTATGAGCGAAAGATGTATCGTTATAAAGCACAGTATTCTCTGGATTGCGAGAATGGCATTGAAAATGCGGTGTTGTTGAAGCCGCAAACACCGGAGATGGTTCTGGAGGAAAAACAGTTTCAGGAGCAGATCTATGCTGCTGTGATGGAGCTGCCGGAAAAACAGGCAAAGAGGATTTATGCCAGATACTACCTGGGAATGACGGTAAATGAAATTGCTGAAGTAGAAGGTGTAGACCCAAGCCGTGTCCGTGACAGCATCCGGCGAGGTTTAAAGCAGCTCGGAAAGTATTTTTGATAAAGTTTCATTTGATGCGCCTGTTTTTTGCTTTTTTTGTCAGTGTTAATAAGAAGGACAAGTTTTCCTCCTTCATCAAGTACATTGACAATCGAATAGACAGCACAACAGGTACATAACCCATGTACGAGCGAATATGAAACGCCGCGAAGATGGAGCAGTCAGGGAGGTGATGAAAGAACTGCTTCGGAGCGATCTACGATTTCATAAAACGGATTGTGGCAGATTCGGCGCGATGACTGCATGGGGGCTTAAAGATACTTCCTCACGGCCCGCCAAAGACTTGGGGGGAACCCTGCGGCACACGATACGAACGATGCTGCGGAGTTATGACAGCCGCGCCAGCGGAGACCTGTTGTGTTCCCATCGTCAGGGGGCGTGGCAAATGTGATGAAAGCTGAGGTATATAAATAGGAAGCGTTTGCAGCTTCCTGTTCAAAATCAGATACCATGCGCTGGCAGTTTCGGCTGCCAGCGTATTCATGTGGCTTTGAACAAACACGATGACAAACTTGACAGATTGGAGGGAATATGCTTTATGGAAAAACTTATTACACGAAAAGAAGCAGCAGAAATTTTAGGTATCAGCATTGCAACGCTGGACGCGGCCCGTAACAATGGTCTTATTTCTTATGTGCAATATGTGCAGAATGGCTGTGTGTACTTTACCTCAGCGGGCCTTCAGGAGTATATCGCAAAATGCACCCACAGAGCAAAGCCAGCAGAAAAGAACGCAACTTATCGTAAACCTCGCAGAGCTGGAGTGTGAGCCGGTCCGTATCCTTGATGGAAACGGAATGGTCTGATAAAACATAGATACAGCGCTGGAGTATATTCTTAGGAGGTGGAGGAATTGGCAAAAAGAAAAAGAGCAATTCCACAATACGGTACAGTTACGCTTAACGGCATAGATTATTATAGAACGCGGGTTCAGAACGCAGATGGAAAACTGGTGGCCCTTTATGCGAGAACACCGGAAGAATTATATGATAGAGAGTTGGGTGCATTAGAGCAGATCGACAACGATACATTCTGTCGGAAATCCCCGACGGTTGCAGACTACTGTGAAAAATGGCTTTTGATGCAGTCGGTTCATGTGAGGGCAACCACGCTGATAGATTATACATCAAAGGTCAGACGGCACATTATAAAAGAACTGGGACAGATGCGGATGGCAGATGTGACACTGGATGACATTCAGCTTGCACTTGTTCCTGTTTCCGAGAAGTCCGCTTCGGTATATAAGTCAGTGGTTATCCTGTATAAATCTATTTTCCGGGCAGCAAAGGAAAGTAAGATTATTGATAACAACCCAACGATTTACCTTACGGCCAAAGGCGGAGGCATTCCGCAAAAGGACAAAGCTGCATTGACGGATGAACAGGCCGCCAGACTGCTGGATGCCATTCAGGGACTTCCACCGTATGTATTTGTCATGTTGGGGCTGTATGCAGGATTGCGGCGAGAAGAAATTCTTGCCCTAAAATGGGATTCTGTATATCTGAATGTGGATTGCCCTTATTTAACGGTACGCAGGGCATGGCACACGGAAAATAACAGACCGGTGATTCTGGACGAGCTGAAAACGAAAGCCGCGCATCGAAATATTCCGTTGCCGGTTTGCCTTGCAGAGTGTCTGAAAGAGGCAAAGGCTAATTCACAGTCAGAATATGTAGTGTCGAACAGAGACAGTGATCCGTTATCCTATACGCAGTTCAAGCGGCTCTGGCAGTATATTGTGACCCGAACAGTCAAGGAGCGTTTCTATTATCGCTACGAGGACGGAAAGCGTGTAAAGCACACGGTTACGCCGGTCCTCGGTGAAAAGGCAGCACATAACGGCAAAGTGATTTACAGTTTGGATTTTGAAGTGACGCCGCATCAGCTGCGGCATACATACATTACGAATCTGATTCATTCGTCCGTGGACCCGAAAACGGTTCAATACTTGGCGGGGCATGAGAGCAGTAAAATTACGATGGACATTTACGCAAAGGTCAAATACAACAGACCGGATGAGCTGGTAAGAACAATGGGTGGTGCATTTGCCCAGTGGGATGCAGCACAGGCATAACATTATAAAAGCAGGAAACAACGCAGGAGCGTGAAGTGACCCCCAAAAGTTAGACAAATATTTTAACGTAAATAGTTCAAGCAACC
>JAJXRJ010000073.1 GCA_021629085.1 Oscillospiraceae bacterium
TTATATCACTTTTTTTGCCGGTATTCAAGTGTTTTGGGCGGAGATTGGCCGTATTTGGCGGATCCAATTTAAAAAATATGGGAAATGGGCTGTTCAAATCGCGAAAAACGTTGTATAATGAAACAAATAACCGAAGGGAGATGGTCTTTTGTGAATCGGCGGGATAAAGTAAAACAGATTCGGGAAGTCTTTGACAGGGTGTATCCCGACGCGGCGTGTTCGCTGGACTACATGACGTCGCACCAGCTTTTGGTGTCGGTGCAGCTCAGCGCCCAGTGCACCGACGCGCGGGTGAATATTGTCACAAAAGACTTGTTTCAAAAATACAAAACCGTGGAGGAGTTTGCAAACGCGGATTTGCTGGAGCTGGAAGAAATCATCAAGCCCTGCGGCTTTTACCACAACAAGGCCAAAAACATCATCGCCTCTTCCAAGGCGATTGTGGAGCAGTATGGCGGCCGGGTGCCCGACACCATGGAGGAGCTCTTAAAACTTGCCGGGGTGGGGCGCAAAACGGCCAATTTAATTTTGGGGGACGTTTACCAAAAGCCGGGGCTGGTGATTGACACCCACGCCATCCGGCTGACCAACCGCATTGGGCTCACCAGGGAAAAAGACCCGGTGAAAATTGAGTTTGACTTAATGCACGTGGTGCCGGCAGATTACCAGAGCCGGTTTTGCCATCAGCTGGTGCTCCATGGGCGCGCGCTGTGTATGGCCCGCAAGCCAAACTGTGAAGCGTGCCCCATCCGCCATTTGTGCAGCACATATGAAAAAACACAGAAGGAGGCCAAACAATGAGTGCCGAAAACAGGGTTTTGATTGTGGACGACGACAAAAACATCTGTGAGCTTGTGCGCTTGTATCTGGAAAAAGAGGGGTTTTCGACCGACACGGCAAACGACGGGAGAAACGCGCTGGAAAAGTTTAAAGAAAACCCGCCGGTTGCAGTGGTGTTAGACATCATGCTGCCGGTGTTAGACGGCGTGGAGGTGTTAAAGGAAATCCGCCGCACCAGCAACATCCCGGTCATCATGCTCACTGCCAAGGGCGAGACGTTTGACAAGGTGTTAGGCTTAGAGCTGGGCGCGGACGACTATATTGTAAAGCCGTTTGAGCCCAAGGAGCTGGTGGCGCGCGTCAAAGCGGTGCTGCGCCGGTTTGAGGCCAAGTCGGTCAGCAAAAAAGAGGTGTCCTATCCCAATTTGAACATCAATTTGAGCACCTATGAGCTCAAAGTGGGGGGGAAGAGTGTGGACATCCCGCCCAAGGAGCTGGAGCTGCTTTATTTCCTAAGCTCCAACCCAAACCGGGTGTTTACCCGCGACCAGCTGCTGGACGAGGTTTGGGGCTACGACTTTTTCGGCGATTCGCGCACGGTGGATGTGCACATCAAACGCCTGCGGGAGAAGCTGGAGGGCTATGAAGCCTTCTGGCAGGTAAAAACCGTTTGGGGCGTGGGGTATAAATTTGAGGTGAACCAGTAATGGCGGCAAAAAGCAAAAGCATCTTAAAAAAGCTTTTGACCGGCGGGTTTACCGTTGTCATTGTCAGTTTTTTAATCGCGGGCATGTTTTTGTTCGGCATGGTGCTAAGCAGCATCCAAACCAACCGGGAGATTGCCGTTGCGCAAAAAAAGGCCATGTTAGACAGCAACGCCGACCGGATTGTCACCTATTCGGTGGAGGTGTTCAAAAATTCGTGGTGGCCCATGGAGCGCAATTACAAGCAGACCATTGCGATTATCTCAGAGAGCATTGGCGCAAATATCATTGTGTTTGACGCCACCGGGCGCATTGTCACGGTGGGCGGGCTTTCAGAGGGCGAATACATCGGCAAATATTTAAAGGGCGCCTACGTCACCAACATTTTAAACGGCGAAACGGTGGATGAGACGGGCGAGATTGAGATTTTTGGCGCGGACAGCTTTTTGACCATTGGGAAGCCCATCATAGACGGCGTCTGCTATGGCGGGGTGCTCTTAAGCGTGCCGTCGCTCCCGGTGGACACCAGCTATTCCGGGTTTTTGCGGCAAGCTGTGCTTTCGCTCAGCGTGGCCATGGTCATTGCATTTGGATTGTTTTATTTTATCTCCAAGCGCATTACAGACCCGATTAAATCCATCAACAACGCGGTGACCGAGTTTTCCAAGGGCAAGTTTGACACCCGCGTGCAGTGCAATACCAACGACGAGCTGGCATCCCTTTCAGAAAATATCAACAACATGGCGGACAGCATTGAAAATATGGAGAAAATGCGATCAAGCTTTATTTCCAATGTGTCGCACGAGCTGCGCACGCCCATGACGTCCATCACCGGCTTTGTGGAGGGGATACTGGACGGCACGGTGCCCGAAAGCCGGAGGGCGGAGTATCTTACCATTGTGTTAAACGAGAGCAAGCGGCTCTCCCGGCTGGTCAACGACCTGCTCAGCATCTCCCACTACGACGACGGCAATTACAAGGTGCACAAACGGGTGTTTAATTTAAACGAGCTTTTGCGGCAGACGGCAATCAAATTTGAAAATGAAATTTCCAAAAAGGGCATTACGCTTGTATTTGCATTCGAGGACGAGCAGCAAGACGTGTATGCGGACAGCGACGGCATTACGCAGGTGGTGACAAACCTCATCCACAACGCGGTGAAATTTACGCCGCCAAACGGGCGCATCACCATTTCCCAGTCCAGGAAAAACGGCAAGGCAGTGGTGTCGGTGGAAAACACCGGGGAGGGCATCAGCCCGGAAAAAATCCAGTATATCTGGGACAAATTTTACAAGGCGGACGATTCGCGCGGCGACAATCCCACCGGCATCGGGCTGGGGCTGTTTATTGTCAAGCGCATTTTAAAAAGCCACAACGAAACCATTTATGTGGAGAGCGAATACGGCAAATTCGCCCGGTTTACCTTTACGCTGTCCACCCGCTAAAAACACGCGCCGGCAGTTTGGCGCGTGTTTTTATGGGCATTTTAAGAAAAATTTTAAATTTTCCAGAATGTTTACAGTTTATTCATGATTTTTTAAAATTTACGAGGTATCCTATACTTGTAAAC
>JAJXRJ010000044.1 GCA_021629085.1 Oscillospiraceae bacterium
AATATATCTTTGGACAACCGCATATTATTATACAGCGAAACGGCCGAGATTGCAAGCATTTTTCTAAAAACAGTTAAAAAACCAAACAGAATGGTAAAAAACGCAAAAAAAGAAATTGCGTTTTCATCGCACTTTTAGCCCAAATCCCCCATAAAACGAGCAGGATTTTTTTAGATTTTTGGTGCTTTTTTGTCTAATATTGTAAAAAATATACATTTTTGTAAATTAATGTAAAAACATTTTGCGTTTTTTCTTGCAATATGCGACATTCTTTGAACGGCAAAACCCGTATAATGGACGGTACAAAGGAAAAAAATCGCCGGCTTTTGCACTGGCGAAAAAGGGGGATGAAAATGCTGAAGTCGGAGGTTTTGCCCTATATGCGCACACAGCGGGGCAGCAGAGGGCCCCAGCCGTCATTTTTAGCATACAAGGGACAAGCTGTAGATGCAGGATTAGCATTTCTGCTTTCTTGCGCACCCGTGTTTGGAAGCTTTGTGCCGTTCGGCCTGTCGTACTATGCGGCCACATTTCAGACAAGCGGATGGTTGTTGAAATTGCTTGCGGTGGGGCTGGGATGCCTTATCACAGTTGGACCGGTTTTGACGCTGAAATATTTGATTCCGCTTATGCTATACACACTTGTCACGGTTTTGACAGATTTTCAAAAGACATACATAAAAGCGTTGACGCTGTCAGGGATGCTGCTTTTGGCAAATGTTGTGCTGTACGTATTTTCAGGCTTTATTTTGTATGACATTGTAGTGGGCGTTGTGGAATCGTTTTTGTGCTTTGTGGGCGTATTTGTAGCCCAAAAGGCCGAACCTTTATTAAAAACATATCATAAGCGCACGGCCATTGCGCCCGAGGAGCTTATCAGTATTACCGCTGTGTTTGGGGTAATGGTTTTGAGCCTTTCACGCATACCGCCAATAGCAGGGCTAAATGTTTCTAATATTTTGAGCATCACACTGATTTTGATGCTTTGCTTAAAAGGCGAGCTTGGTATGGGCGCAGCAGTTGGCGTAATTGTGGGGCTCATTAACGGCATCAGCAATTACAACATGAGCGCGGTAATCGGTGCTTTTTCCTTTTCCGCTTTGGTGGCGGGGCTGTTCAAGCCCTTTGGCAAGGTGGGAGTTTGCTTGGGGTTTATTTTGGCAAACTCGGTAATCACCATTTTTTTAAACAGTTCCACGGAGGTGTTGATCAGCGTGTATGACATCATCTCCGCCTCCCTTTTATTTTTTCTGCTGCCCGATAAAGTGGTCAGCTATTTTACCGCATTTAGCGGAAAAACCGTGGAGAGCAATCTCGACGTTGTGCGGCGTGGGGAAGAGATGAAGGACGTTGTGGAAAAGCGGATGCACAGCGCGTCTAGTTCATTAAAAGGCCTTTCCGATATGTATTTTGAAATCAGTGAACAGGACGCACAGTATGACAAAAAGGACATGATCGCACTGTTTGACAGCTGTTCTAAAAAGGTGTGTGCGGACTGCGGTTTAAAGTATGTCTGCTGGCAAAAGGACTATCAAAACTCCTATCAGCAGATGTTTCAAATGCTTGCATCCGCAGAACAGACAGGGCAGCTTAGGGCGCGGGATCTGCCGGAAAAATTTAAAGAGCGGTGCTCAAAACGCGAGGCGTTTTTGGTTGCTTTTAACCACATGTATGAAATTTATAAAATGAGTAAGTTATGGAGGTCGAAGATCATCGAAAGCAGAAATGTAGCGGCAAGACAATTAAAGGATGTAGCAGACATTATTGACGGGATTTCGGAAAGCGTATGCATTGGCGTGGATGTAGAGCTGGAAAACGCCATTGCCACGGAGCTGGACAAGCATGGAATTTTGACCAATTACATATGGGTGATTGTAAAAGACGCTGAACAGCAGCGCTTTGAAATCACGATTTCTATCAAAAATTATAAAACGGATATGGAATATCTGGCGCAGGACGCCATTGTGGATGTGACGGGCTTTGGCGTGCGGATTGGAAAAATTTGCAAGACAGACGGCGAAATGGTGGTGAAATTTTTCCCCAAAGAAAAATATTCGCTGAGCGTAGGCGTAGCACAGGTGAACAAGGCGGGGGAGAAGGAGTGCGGCGACAGCTATATGTCCATTTGCTTAAACGGCGGCGGGCATGTGCTGGCTATCAGCGACGGCATGGGCAGCGGCTCAGTTGCAGCAAAGGAGAGCCGCTCAGTGATGGAACTGCTGGAAGGATTTTTTGAAGCGGGGTTTGAAACGGATGCTGCACTCAACTTAATCAATTCAGCGCTGCTTTTAAAAACGGGCAGCGAGACATTTTCCACTGTCGACCTTGCTTCTATTGACCTGTGCGAAGGGAATATCCGATTTGTTAAAATCGGCGGGTCGACCAGCTTTATCAAAACGGGTTCAAAGGTGGAGCGGATCCTCTTTTCCTCCCTGCCCATTGGTGTGATGATGGGCGTAGATAAGCAAACCTGTGTCCGCCGGGTACAAAATGAAACCATGCTGGTGATGGTTTCAGATGGGATTATTGATTCTGCCAAAGACGGCGATGACACATGGATTACCCGTCTATTGGGAGAAACGGTGTCTTACAATCCACAGACCATTGCCAATATCGTGTTAAAAAAAGCACTGGAAAACTGTGGCGGAAAGGCATGCGATGATATGACCGTAATGGCGGCGCGCGTTTGGGAATGATGGATTGTTCTATGGATTTTTGCCAGGGCGTCTGCCACAAAACATAATATGTATAAACATTCCAAACTTGGCAAGAATTTAGATAGACCAATCATGGAAAGGAAGATGTTTCATGCCGGAAGAATCCCGCGCTGCAAAAAATCACGCAAAAGGATTCCGCATTTGGCAAAAGGGCGGAAGGCGAAAACAAAAACAAGACGCATTGGAGCCGTGCGGGAGAGGCGATATTGTTTCCCAGGCGGAAGAAATTGTGCGGCGGTGCATGGCGCAAGGAGAGTCCGCGCGCCAAAAAGAGCAGGAAAACACGCAGCTGCGGGGCGCAGTTTTGACAATTGTTTTGACTGCAATTGCAATTGCGGCAGCAGTCGTCATTGTGAGTCTGTGTATCTAAGAGCAGGCCTTACAGGCCCAGAAATACCGTTGAAAAGCGGGGTGGTAATGCGAACCCTTTTCAAATGAAAATAAAAAAGGGCCCGGTTTTTAAAACCGGGCCCTTTTTATTGCATTAGTTGGTGATGGTAATATGGGTTTCTTTATCAAACACATGAATTTTATGCGCATCAAACGCGATTTTGATTTTATCATGCGCCGCTGCAGTGCTTCTGGGGCTAACGCGTGCAATAAAGGCGGTTCCTGCAATTTTTAAATAGAGGTAGGTTTCTGCACCCATTGCTTCGGTAATATCCACATCTGCATCCACAACACACTCAGGCGCCATAGAAATAAAGCTTTCTTCATCGTGCAAATCTTCCGGACGGATGCCCATAATCACTTCTTTGCCGATATATCCGCCGTCTTCTAGCACTTTTGCTTTGGATTCTTCCAATTTAATAGAGAATTTGTCAAATTTCAGATAAACGCTGCTGTCTTTTTTCTCCACCTTCGCATCAATAAAGTTCATCTGCGGGCTGCCAATAAAGCCGGCAACAAACATGTTGCAAGGCTTGTTGTACAGGTTCATAGGGGAATCCACCTGCTGCATAATGCCGTCTTTCATAACCACAATTCTAGAACCCATGGTCATTGCTTCAGTCTGGTCATGTGTTACATAAATAAAGGTGGTTTGCAGTCTGTGATGCAGCTTACCGATTTCAGTACGCATCTGCACACGCAGTTTCGCGTCCAGGTTGGAAAGCGGTTCGTCCATTAAGAACACTTTGGGCTCCCGTACAATAGCGCGCCCCAGCGCAACCCTCTGGCGCTGTCCGCCGGAAAGCGCTTTCGGTTTGCGGTCTAAAAGGTGCTCAATGTCAAGGATTTTAGCAGCCGCTGTAACGCGTTTGTTAATTTCATCCTTTGGCGTTTTGCGCAGTTTTAAACCAAACGCCATGTTTTCATACACCGTCATGTGCGGATACAGTGCATAGTTTTGGAATACCATTGCGATGTCGCGGTCTTTGGGCGCAACATCATTGACGAGTTTGTCATCAATATAGAGTTCACCCTCAGAAATTTCCTCCAGACCAGCGATCATGCGAAGCGTGGTGGACTTACCACAGCCGGAAGGACCAACCAGAACTATAAACTCTTTGTCAGCAATATCAAGACAAAAATCGGAAACGGCAACCACGCCGCCCGTGTATTTTTTATAGATGTGATCCAGTTTGAGACTTGCCATTTTGTAACCTCCTGTAAATTTGTTCACTGCGTTTCATTCCAAAAGCGAAAATGTACGCAAACTTTAACCACTTTAAGTCTACTCTAATCATACCATAAACCTGTGGGCAAGGGAACTAGTCAAATGTACAAAAATCAAAAAGAATATTTAGTAACATTGCATAAAAAACACGAAAATACAGAAATAACAGGACGCCCAGCCGTCTGCCGTTCGGATATTATGCACAATTTCAATTCATAACTGACCGCTTGTTTTGTTAAAGTTGTCCTCTCTGTATAAAAATTTTGTGATATTTTTGTGATTTGCACCATAAATTTCGAGAAATCAGGCTTGTTTATTGTGCATCTTTTATGGATAAGGAGATTCGGTTTTTGGATACATCCACATCCATCACCTTTACGGCAACCACGTCGCCCACCTGCAGCACATCGGTGGGGTGTTTGATATAGGCATTACTGATGTTTGAAATATGCACCAATCCATCCTGGTGAACGCCGATGTCTACGAATGCGCCGAAGTCAATCACATTGCGCACGGTTCCCTGCATCACCATACCAGGTTTTAAATCGTTGATGTCCATCACGTTTGTGCGCAGCGCAGGCTGGGGCAGCTCGTCACGCGGGTCGCGCCCCGGCTTTAACAGTGCGGCGGCAATGTCGGAAACGGTAAGGGCGCCCACCTGGTTTTTGGCGCAGAAGGCGGTGATATCAAATGTTTTCATCCGGTTTAGGATATCGGTAACCCTGCCGTTTGCCACATCGTCTAACGTGTAGCCCAAAGCGTCCAGCAGCTTTTTTGCAACATCGTAAGATTCTGGATGCACTGAGGTATTGTCTAAAATATCGTCGCCGCCGGGGATGCGCAAAAACCCGGCGCACTGGGTAAATGCCTTAGGCCCCAGCTTTTCCACTTTTAAAAGCTGGCGGCGTTTTTGGTAGGCGCCGTTTTTTTCGCGGTATTTCACAATGTTTTTTGCAATGGCCGTGTTGATGCCGGACACATAGGAGAGCAGTGCCGCGGACGCGGTGTTCAAATCCACGCCCACTTGGTTGACACAGTCCTCTACCACACCGCCCAGCGCTTCACTCAAGCGCTTTTGATTCATGTCGTGCTGATATTGCCCTACGCCAATGGACTTGGGGTCAATTTTGACAAATTCCACCAGCGGGTCTTGCACGCGGCGCGCAATGGAAACCGCGCTGCGCTGCTCTACAGTAAAATCCGGAAATTCCTCTGCGCCCGCCTCGGACGCGGAATACACCGACGCACCCGCTTCGTTTGCAATGAGATAGGGTACGCGCACCGGCAAATGTGAAATGGCCTCCGCGATAAACTGTTCCGTTTCCCTGGATGCAGTGCCGTTGCCAATGGCAATGAGATTGACACCATAGCGTTTGATCAGGTTTAAAACAGTGGCACGCGATTTCTCCCGGTCGTGGTGGGGGAGGGTACAGTATAAAACACCTGTGTCGCACACCTTGCCGGTGGCGTCAATCACTGCAATTTTACAGCCGGTGCGGTAGCCGGGGTCCACACCCAGCACAATTTTTCCGCGGATGGGCGGCTGCATGAGCAGGCTGTGCAGGTTTTTAGAGAACACCTTAATCGCGCCTTCCGATGCAGATTCGGTGAGGGATGCGCGCACTTCCCGTTCCACTGACGGCGCAATGAGACGCTTGTAGGCGTCTTTGACAGTGTCAAATAACAGGCCTTTGAAAATGGAGCGGGGATTGGTGATGACCTGCTGGTTGAGCCGCTGTAACAGGGCGTCTTCGTCCACTTCCAGCGACACGCTTAAATAGCCCTCTTTTTCACCGCGGTTGATTGCCAGCACCCGATGCCCGGCAAGCGATTTGACGCGCTCGGAAAAATCGTAGTACATGGCATATACCGAATCTTCCTCTTTTGCGGCGCGCGTACAAATGACGCCGTTTGCGGCATATGTGCTGCGGATGAGTTTGCGGTAGTCGGCATTGTCTGAGATAATTTCAGCGATAATGTCGCACGCGCCCAAAAGCGCATCCTCGGCACATTCCACCCCCTTTTTTGCGTCGACGTAAGGCGCGGCAATTTCCGCCGGATTTCCGTGTTCTATATCCTGAAGCAAGATTTTGTTTGCCAAAGGCTCTAGGCCCTTTTCCTTTGCAATGGTGGCGCGCGTCCGCTTTTTTTGTTTGTAGGGGCGGTATAAATCCTCCAGCTCCTGCAAAATAGAGGCCGCTTCAATCTTTTTTGTAAGCTCGGGCGTGAGCTTGTCCTGCGCGCCGATGAGCGACAAAATTTCTTCCCGCCGTTCGTTGAGCTTCCGCAAATAGGTAAGCCGCTCACTTAGCTTTCGCAATGCGGCGTCGTCCATTGCGCCGGTGGCCTCCTTGCGGTAGCGTGCCACAAATGCAATGGTATTGCCGGCGTCCAGCAGGCTGACTGCGTTTTCCACCTGTTCGGGGCGCAGCCCCAGTTCTTCACTCAGTGTCTTTAAAATGTCCATGCAATCCTCCGTTGATACAATTGATTTCCTCTTTGGTCAGTTTTTTGATTTCGCCCGGCAAAAGTGCTGGGTCGAGCGTGAGCGCGCCGATGGACAGCCGCTTTAAATAACGCACCGGCTTGCCCCGCTTTTGAAACATTTGCTTGATTTGATGATATTTGCCCTCCCGAATCACCACCTCCGCTGCGTTTTTTGCGTTTAAAATGGTGAGGGAGGCCGGCATGGTCTGATAGCCGCCGTCTATGAAAATCCCCTGTGCAAACGCCTCAATATCCGATGCGTCCAGCTGACCGTCCACCTCCACGTAATACCGTTTTGGCACATGTTTTTTGGGAGAGAGGATTTCGTGCGCAAATGCGCCGTCATCTGTGAGCAGCACAAACCCTTCGGTATCCAAATCCAATCGCCCTGCCGGAAACAGGTTCCGGTGCGCGTAGGCATCGGGCACAAAATCCAGCACAGTCTGATAGCGCGCGTCGTCGGTGGCACTCACACAGCCCTTGGGCTTGTTGAGCATCAGATAGACAAACGGCTCGTACAAAAGCGGCCGCCCATCCAGTGTGACATGCGCGCTTTCTTCTGAAATCTTTGCGGCGGGATCTGTCACAACTACGCCGTCCACCTGCACCCGTCCGCCGCGGATGGCCGCTTTTCCTTCTTTTCTCGTCCCCGCGCCGCAGTCGGCGAGGTATTTATCCAGTCGCATGGGGGCCTCCTGTTTATTCTTTGTCGCAAATGGCGTGCATAAAGCCGTCTAAGTCTGTGCTCATCACGTCGGCTGCAACAATGCTTCCCGCATAGACAAACACGTTGACCCGCGCATTTTTATTGTTGCTCGGGTGGTTGTAAAGCTGATAGGAATAGCGCACCAAAACCTTGCCCTTATAGGGTTCCAAATCCAGTCCCACACGCTTTTGCAGCAGATTGTAGTCCTCGTGCACCTGGTCAAACGACTCTGGGATTTTGACATGTTCGGTCTCGATAGGCGTGTTTGATACCTGCCAGCCAAACTGCGCGATAAACGCCACACGGTCCGCGTCCGTCTCTGCGTTGTCAAAGTTATAATATTGGCTTGCGTTTGATTTGCCTGCCTCGTTTTGGTGCGGTATGAGCAAAGCGATAAGCCCCAAAAAGAGCAGGCATACATAAAACAAATGTTTTTTCATGGCGGGTCCCTTTCGCAATACTGCCAAAAGTTTTACAAATATGTTAAATAGTATTACGGGAAATCCTTTGATATGAATAGTATAGCAAATTTTTAGAAAAATGCAATCATAATTGGGTTTGAAACCATGAAGTTTACATAATAATTCGAACAAGGCCTAAAATTTTTTGATTTCATCCACATTTCCACATTGTTATCCACAGAATGAACCATGATTTATAAACAAAAATGCCAGTTATCCACAGAAGGGGAGAAAAAGTCGACGCAATTTTACATGGGGTTGCAATGGGTTACATAATGTGTTTTTTGGGAATACTATCACAAAAATGCCGGGAAATATTTACGGAATTGTGAAATAATTTTTAAAAAACGGCTTGCAATTCCGTGCAAAATGTGGTAAAATAATTCTCGCTCAATACGCACGTGGAAAAATCCTGCCTGGTTGCCCAAATTTTGGGTTGGCGGGGGCAAATTTTTTCACGGAGGTATAAACAAAATTTTAAGGAGGAACAACACAAATGTCAGTAATTTCCATGAAACAGCTTTTGGAGGCAGGTGTCCACTTTGGGCATCAAACCAGAAGATGGAACCCCAAAATGGCGGAGTACATCTACACCGAGCGCAACGGCATCTACATCATCAACCTGCAAAAAACCGTCAAGAAAATTGAGGAAGCGTATAACTTTGTCAAAGAACTTGCGGAAAGCGGGCAGGAAGTGCTGTTTGTCGGCACAAAAAAACAGGCGCAGGAGTCCATTAAGGAAGAGGCGCTGCGCGTTGGCATGTACTATGTCAATGCAAGATGGCTCGGCGGCATGCTGACCAACTTTAAAACCATCAAACAGCGGATTGAACGTTTAAAACAGCTCCGCAAAATGGAAGAGGACGGCACGTTTGCGCTGCTGCCCAAAAAAGAAGTCATTAAGCTCAATTTAGAAATTGAAAAGCTGGATAAATATTTAGGCGGGATTAAAGAGATGAAAAAGCTTCCGGGCGCACTGTTTGTCGTCGACCCCCGCAAGGAAAAAATTGCGGTTGCGGAAGCAAGAAAACTCGGTATCCCCGTTGTCGCGATTGTTGATACCAACTGCGACCCCGACGAAGTGGACTATGTAATTCCCGGCAACGACGACGCAATCCGCGCTGTCAAGCTGATTTCTGCAACCATGGCAAATGCAATTATGGAAGGCAGACAGGGCGAGCAGCTCACCGATGAAGCAGATGCGGCAGCGGAAGAGGCGGAAGCGCAACAGGCATAAACAGGGAGGAGAAGATAGAACGTGTTTACTGCAAAAGACGTAAAAGAATTGAGAGAAAAAACCGGCTGCGGCATGATGGACTGTAAAAAAGCCCTCACCGAAGCGGATGGCAATATGGAAAAAGCAATTGAACTGCTGCGGGAAAAAGGCCTGGCCGCCGCTGTGAAAAAAGCGGGCAGAATCGCGGCAGAGGGAATTGTCACAGCGTATACCAATGCGGGCGGTACAGTGGGCAGTGTCATTGAAGTCAATGCGGAAACCGACTTTGTCGGCAAAAATGCAGATTTCCGTGCGTTTGCATCCAAGCTTGCGCAAATTGTCGCTGAGGAAAACCCGGCAGATGTGGACGCATTAAAGGCGCTCAAATATGATGACACCATGAACGTGGAAGAAGCGCTCCGTGATAAAATCCTCACCATTGGCGAAAACATGAACATCCGCCGGTTTGCAAGATATGAAGGCACGGTTGCCACTTACATCCACGGTGAAGGCAGGATCGGCGTTATGGTCAACTTTGACACAGACGTTGCGTCCAACCCCGGGTTTGCAGAAGTTGCAAAAGACATCGCCATGCAGATTGCCGCGGTGAATCCGCAGTATGTGGCAGAAGAAAATGTGCCGGAGGAAGTGGTCAGCAAGGAAAAAGAAATTTTAACCGCGCAGGCCATTAACGAGGGCAAGCCTGCCAACATTGCAGAAAAAATGGTTGCGGGCAGAATTGCCAAATATTTCAAAGAAATCTGCCTGGTGGACCAGCCGTTTATCAAAGACGGCGACCTCTCCGTTTCCAAATATGTGGATCAAAAGGCAAAAGAGTTTGGCGGCAGCATCAAAATTTTGGACTTCGTCCGGTTTGAAAAGGGCGAAGGCCTGGAAAAACGCGAAGACAACTTTGCAGATGAAGTTGCCAGCATGATGAAATAAAAATTGAATCAAAAAACGGGGAGCTTGCGCTTGCAGGCTGAGATTAAACGAATTGCAGTTTTGACCCGACAACCTGATTTGGGTAATGCCAACGTAGGGATTTTTGAAAATTGTTGCGAACCGGTGTGCCGAAAGGTGCACCGGTTTTTATATGAAACAAAAGAATATACCTGCCTGCAATGCCAGATTGTGCTTTTGGGCAGGGCGAACCAAAGGAAGGATGACTGTTATGACCAAACGCCTCACCACCAGCGCCATTATGATTGCGCTTGCCGCTGTGCTGTCTTATTTTACAATTTTCCCCGCACCCAATGGGGGAGATATCACCATCGGCAGCATGGTACCCATTGTCCTCGTCGCGCTTCTTTACAATACCAAATGGGGGATTTTTACTGCAATTACATATTCTGTTGTCAATATGCTGATAAAAGGGGTTGTTACCACGCTGCCTGCCTATACGCTGAGTACATACCTTTTGATGATTCTGATTGACTATATACTGGCGTTTGGCGTGCTGGGCCTTGCAGGATTCTTTTACCGGGCAATGGGCAAAAAGACTTGGGCTATGCCGGTTTCAGCCGCCATTGTCACGTCTTTGCGGTTTGTGTGCCACTTTATTTCCGGTATCCTGCTGTGGGGCTCCTATGCGCCGGAGGGCCAGTCGGTTTACTACTACTCCTTACTTTACAACGGCGGTTACATGGTGCCGGAAATTGTCATTACAACTGTGATTGTGGCGCTGCTTTCTAAAACCGTAATGCCAAAATTGCTGGAAATCACAAAATGAACCCCATCCGCCAATAGGATCACAAATTTCTGGCGGGCACTTAAAGAAAATTTTTTGCACAAAAAAGCCTGTCTAATGGACAGGCTTTTTTATTCAAACATGGAAAGGTGGCGGCGGCGGTATTGATTGGGCGTAACGCCATAGGCACGCCGGAATACATAGTTTAGGTAAGGCTGGCTGGAAAAGCCACACGCCTCTGCAATGGTTTGCAAGGTGTCGTCGGTACTGGCCAGCTGGAACCGGACGTTGTTTAGGCGGATCTTTGTCAGATATTGGGCGGGCGTTTCGCCGGTCACCGCTTTAAAAACCGTGTGGAAGTATGCGGGGCTCAGATTTGCACGTTTTGCCATATCCGCAAGGGAAATTTGCTCAAAGTAGTGCGCTTGCAGATATTGTTTGCATTCTAAAATTTGCGCTGAATGCTGTGCATAGGGCGTGTCGCTTAGGCGTGCAGCAGTGCTTTGGTTTTCCTGCAGGAGGGACAAAAGCTCCAAAAGCTTTGCCTGTTGATACAGCCTTGTGTTTTCCGACGTGGCTGCGTGAGAGCGGCTGATTTCGCCAATCAATGCCCGGAACCGGAGCGGATCATAGCAAGGCGTGTAGCCGGCCAGGGGCGCAATGGTTTGCTTCGCCCAATTAAGTATGTCGGGCTGTGCATTATCCAGCACGAAATGTACGCACAGGCATTCAAACGGCACAATGCTTTGGCGCTTTTGGCCAGGCAAGGCAAGCAGCACAAAGTTTTTCGCCACTTGATAGGAACTCCCGTCTATCAATATGGTGCCGCTGCTTTTTGTATAAAGCTCAATTTCATAATACTGCCCGCACCTGAGCGGTGTTATGGTACCATTCTTAAATTTAGACGGCGTTCGGTAAAAACCGGTGTACAAAACCGTTATGCCTGGATACATCGTCTCACTCCCATTATAATAAGATTTTGAATGTTTTTCAAATCAATCTGCATTGATCATTCAAATAAACCATGGTAATATGGGGATGCAAGAAAAGTATACCATAAGATTTTGAAAATATCAATGTTGGAGGTGTAAAAAATATGAAAGCGTATCAGATAACCGGGCATGCGCCCAGCTTTTTGCCTTCAGAAAAGAACTGGAAGCTTATATGGGCGGATGAATTTGACGGGACTGCGCTTGACACAGACAAGTGGGGATTCCGCACAAAATTTTGGGGACACGACTTTCAAACGTTCACAACGCAAGGGGTGGAGCTGGACGGCAGCAGCAATTTGAAGATTCATTTGTTAGAACAGGACGGCCAGTATTATTCGGCACAGCTGCAAACCGGCGCAAACACATTTGACAGCTTGCGGAAGCCAAAAACGAATCCGTGGGGAGAAACGTCATTTTGGCCGCTTGCACCGCTTGAAAAGCCTAAGTTTATGCACAAGTACGGCTATTATGAAATCCGCTGCAAGCTGCCCAAGCAGCCCGGCTGGTGGTGTGCATTCTGGCTGCAGGCGCCCGGTATTGGCACCACCTACGACCCGGCGAAAAGCGGCGTAGAAGTGGACATTATGGAAAACTTTTCGCGCGACGGCGAGGTGACCAGCGGCAATATTTTCGGCGGCTACGGTGAGAACTACCAGAGTGAAGCGCGGGTCCGCTACCATGTGGAGGAGACGGAGGACGGTTACCACTATTTTGGCGTGGACTGGAGCAAAGATGGCTATACCTTTTACTGCGATGGCAAACAAACCGCGCATTCGGACGGCCCGGTGTCAGAAGTGGAGCAGTTTATTTTGGTGACCACCGAATGTAAAGGATATCGTAAAGGAGACTACAAAACGCCCAGCGAGGAGCTCAAACAGGCAGTGCTGCCCGATTGTTTCACGGTGGATTTTGTACGTGTATTTGACCAGGTAGAATAAAAAGTGTATAGAAAAAAAGGCATGGAAATTGTTTCCATGCCTTTTCGTTTTATACAGATAATTCTACGTTTACACCCAGTAAATGGCGGTTTTTTTCCAGCACAGGCTGTACAAATTCGTCATAGAATTCCTGCGTCTGCTCAGGTGCGCGGCCCACAAAATTTTCAGGCTTTAAAACTGAGAGCAGGTCGGCCTTGTCAAGCGGGAAGCTGTCATCCGCCGCAATCCGGTCGATGAGGTCATTTTCGCCGCCCTCTTCTTTCACCACGCGTGCCGCTGCCATGGAGTGCACCCGGATTTTTTCATGCAGCTCCTGCCGGTCGCCGCCCTTTTTTACCGCCTGCATCATGATGTTTTCCGTTGCCATAAACGGTAGTTCTTTTAAAATATGCTGCTGGATCACTTTGGGATAGACAACCAGCCCGTCCACCACGTTTAAGTACAGATTTAAAATGGCGTCAGTGGCAAGGAACGCCTCGGGAATGGAAATGCGCTTGTTGGCCGAGTCGTCCAGCGTCCGTTCAAACCACTGGGTGGAGGCGGTGATAGCAGGGTTGAGCGCATCTACAATCACATACCGCGCAAGCGACGAAATACGCTCGCTCCGCATGGGATTGCGTTTGTACGCCATGGCGGACGAACCGATTTGGCTTTTTTCAAAGGGCTCTTCCACCTCTTTTAAATGCTGCAACAGACGGATGTCATTGCTGAATTTATAGGCCGACTGCGCAATGCCGCTCAAAATATTCAACATCTGGCTGTCTAGTTTCCGCGAATAGGTTTGGCCCGACACTGGGAATGCAGCTTTATAGCCCATTTCTTCACAAATCATGCGGTCGAGTTGTTTCACCTTTTCATGATCGCCGTCAAACAGCTCCAAAAAGCTGGCCTGTGTGCCGGTTGTACCCTTGGAGCCCAATAGTTTCGCTTTTTTGAGCTGAAAATCCACATCTTCCAAATCCATTAATAAATCTTGCAGCCACAGGCAGGCGCGTTTGCCCACTGTGGTGAGCTGTGCGGGCTGGAAATGTGTGAACCCCAGCGTGGGCAACGATTTTTGCTCCAATGCAAACTTGGAAAGGTGGGCAATGACGTTGACC
Source organism: Oscillospiraceae bacterium (assembly GCA_021629085.1). Classification (GTDB taxonomy): domain Bacteria; phylum Bacillota; class Clostridia; order UMGS1810; family UMGS1810; genus JAJXRJ01. The sequence goes on from JAJXRJ010000044.1 coordinate 13,926, forward strand.
AATTTTTTCTTGACCAGTAAAAGCGCCTCTGTCATTAAAATGATGTCGGTGTTGTCGCCGACATAGCAGCTTGTGGCGCCCAGATGGATGATGCCTTTTGCGTTGGGGCACAAAAGGCCGTAAGCATATACATGTGCCATAACATCGTGGCGCACTTCTTTTTCGCGTTTTTTGGCGTCGTCGTAGTTGATGTTGTCCTTTTCGCGTTCAAGCTCAGAAATTTGCGCGTCTGTGATGTCAAGCCCCAGTTTTTGCTCGGCTTTGGCAAGCGCAATCCACAGTTTGCGCCAGGTTTTAAACTTTTTATCCGGCGAAAAGATCTCTTTCATTTCAGGGCTTGCATATCTCGAATTTAAGGGGCTTTCATACACATTTGTCATTTGCAAAAACCACTCCTTGTCAGTTTAACTTTGCGATAAACCGTTCTAACCGGTTTAAGCCTTCCACAATGGTTTCCATCGAAGTTGCATAGGACCAGCGCACATAGCCGGGCGCCATAAATCCGCTGCCGGGAACCACTGCCACCAATTCTTTTTCTAAGAACAGTTCTGCAAATACATCGTCGTTTTCAATCACCTTGCCGTCGCAGGTTTTTCCCAAAAGCGGCGCAATATTCATCATTACATAAAACGCCCCGTGCGGATGTAAGCAGGATACACCAGGAATATTTGCAATGCGGTCTACCATATATCTGCGCCGGCGGTCAAATTCCGCCACCATTTTGTCAAGCTCGTCGCGCGGGCCGACAATGGCTGCGCGGGCCGCCTCCTGTGCAATGGAATTGGGGTTTGACGTAGCATGGCTCTGCACATTGCCCATTACCTTGGCAATGGTGGGATTGGAGGCAGTGTAGCCAATCCGCCAGCCAGTCATGGCATAGGTCTTGGAAACACCATTTACCACAATGGTGAGATTTTTGATATCTTCGCCCAGCTGGGCAATGCTCACATGCTTGTTGCCGTCATAAATTAAGTGCTCATAAATTTCGTCCGAAATCACAAAGAGGTCTTTTTCCACTGCCAGCTTTGCAATGTCTTCCAGCTCTTGTTTGGTGTAAACCATACCGGTGGGATTGCTGGGGCTGTTTAGCACAATGGCGCGCGTCTTTTTGGTGATGGCGTTTGCAATCTGATCAGCTGTTGCTTTAAAGCCGCTGGTTTCATCGGTGTAAATGGTAACCGGCACGCCGTCGTTGATTTTCACCATTTCAGGATAGCTCACCCAATACGGCGCGGGAATAATTACCTCGTCGCCGGGGTTTAAAATTGCGCCAAACGCGTTGACCAATGCGTGCTTTGCGCCGTTGCTCACCACAATTTGCGCAGGGGTATAAGAAAGGTTATTGTCCGCTTGAAATTTATGGCAGATGGCCTCTTTGAGCGCCAGCGTACCCGATGCAGGCGTATATTTTGTCATTCCATTGTTGATGGCGGCAATTGCTGCGTCTTTGATGTGCTGCGGGGTGTCAAAATCGGGCTCGCCACAGCCAAACCCCATCACATCCATCCCGTCCGCTTTCATCTGCTTATATTTTGCGTCAATGGAAAGGGTGGGGGAAGGGGAAATACCCATAAACTTATCCGAAATATGCATCGTGATACAACCTCCATACTGTCAAAACTGAATTTTTTTGCAAATAAAAATTTCATTTTTTTCTTCTTGCTTCTATCATATTACTCTATTT